>WTCN01000178.1 GCA_013138555.1 Methyloprofundus sp.
TGGCCCCATTTCAACAATGGTAGTCGCACCGCGCTCAGCAAGCGCATTAATCGTATCCACCCAACGAACTGGCTTAAACAGTTGCTCTTTAACCACTAAGCGAATCTCATCTGCCTCTGTATGCGCTGCAACATCGACATTATGCAATAAAACAACATTAGGCTCAGCAAATGTAATAGCTTGCATTTTCTCAGCTAATTTATCAGCAGCACCTTCCATTAAGGCACAATGAGAAGGCACACTAACAGGTAATTTAATCGCGCGTTTTGCCCCAGTTTCTTTTGCAGCAAGCATCGCTCTTTCTACTGCATCAGTATGCCCAGCAATAACTACCTGGCCAGTTGAATTAAAATTTACTGCTGAACAGACTTCGCCTTGTGCGGCATTAGCACACACGTCAATAACCTGCTCATCAGACAAGCCTAAAATAGCGGCCATCGCACCCACACCGGCAGGAACAGCTTCTTGCATTAATTTACCGCGTTCGGCTACTAATGCAATAGCATCGTCAAAAGCTAAAACACCCGAGCAAACTAAGGCCGTATATTCACCTAAGCTATGCCCTGCCATAAATGCTGGTTTAACATCTGACTTTGCATTCCATATACGCCAAAGTGCCACCCCTGCCGCTAACATAGCGGGCTGGGTATTATGTGTTTGATTTAAATCTTCAGCAGGTCCTACACTAACCATTTGCCACAAATCAAAACCTAAAACCTTTGATGCTTCTGCAAACGTTTGTTTAACTTCTGGGTATAACTCTGACAATTCTGCCAACATACCCACTGACTGCGAACCTTGCCCTGGAAAGACAAACGCTAATTGTTTATTTTGTTCCGTCATAAAACCTTCTAATATCTAATTAGGGCAGAACCCCATGTAAAACCAGCACCAAACGCTTCTAATAAGACAGTTTGACCACGCTGAATACGCCCATCTCTGACCGCCTCATTAAAGGCTAATAAAACCGATGCTGATGAGGTATTTCCCTGTTCTTCTACAGTCACAACCACATGATCCATCGACATTTTTAATTTCTTAGCCGTTGCAGCGATAATTCGAATATTGGCTTGGTGTGGTACTAGCCAATCAATATCCGATTTTTGCATATTATTAGCAGCTAAAGTCTCATCAACAATACGCCCTAGCGTATTAACAGCCACTTTAAAAACTTCATTACCTTTCATCGAAATATAACCGACACCATCCGCATCACCCATAGCTTGAGGATTAGGGCAGTTTAATAAATCTTCATATTGGCCATCAGAATGAATATGCGTTGATAAAATACCTTGCTCATCAGAGGCTTGCAATAACACAGCGCCAGCACCATCACCAAACAAAATACAAGTACCGCGATCAGTCCAATCTGTAATGCGTGAGTTAATTTCCGTACCCACTACTAAAACTGTTTTTGCTGCACCCGATTTAATATAATTATTCGCAATATCCAAACCAAAAATAGAGCCTGAACAAGCCGCTTGTATATCAAAAGCGACACCTTTTTTAATCCCTAAACGATGCTGTAAAACACAGCCAGTTCCAGGGTAGACATTTTCTGGCGTACCTGTCGCAACAATAATTAAGTCTATGTCATCAGCAGCAATACCTGCCATTTCAATTGCTTGCCTAGCAGCGACTTCTGCCATACTTGACGTTGTTTCGTGCTTAGCGGCAATACGACGGCTTTTAATTCCCGTACGCTCAAAAATCCAAGTATCCGAAGTATCTACCTTTTCTGAAATATGCTCATTAGTTCTTATTTCTTCAGGTAAATAACCACCTGTTCCTATTACTTTTGCATACTGTGTCATACATTCTCTCTCTGACTAAGCGTTAGCTCGACATGCTCACTAATTTTCTGAATAACCTCTTTTTCTACCTCAACTTCTGCCACCTGAATTGCGGTCTTAAATGCCAACGCATCCGCGCCACCGTGACTTTTTATCACTAAACCTTTCACACCCAAGAAACTTGCACCATTATGTAGGCGTGGATCAATTCGGTTTTTAATCGCTTTTAAGATAGGGTATGAAATCAATGCCGCGCATTGAGTAAAAATATTTTTACCAAACGCCTCTTTCATCACTGAAGTAATCATTTTTGCGGCACCTTCAATCGATTTCAGTGCAATATTACCCACAAAGCCATCACAAACAATTAAATCAACTTTTTTACTACCGGCATTTAAAGAGTTCCCTTCCACATAACCGATATAATTTAAATCTGATGCTTCTAATAGTTTAGCCGCCGCTTTTACTTGCTCATTGCCTTTGCTATCTTCTTCACCTATATTTAATAAACCTACTTTAGGCGCAGAAATATCTTCCAAGGCTTTAACCACCTCAGTTCCCATAATGGCAAATTGCAATAGAATTTCAGCTGAACTATCGACATTCGCACCCAAATCTAAGACATGCGTATGGCCAAAAATAGACGGCATAGATGACATAATGGCGGGACGATCAATCCCTGGAATCATCTTTAAAACAAACTTGGCAGTTGCCATTAATGCACCAGTATTACCTGCACTAACACAGGCATCCGCCTTACCCTCTTTTACTAGATTAATTGCCACACGCATTGAAGAATCTTTTTTAAGTCTTAATGCTTTAGCGGGGGATTCATGCATTTCAACTTGCTCTGAGGCATGCTGAATTGATAATCGTCCTTTAAATTCCAGCAATGCCGTTGCAAGTAAAGGCTGCAAAATTTGCTCATCACCGACTAAAATTAACTGCAGTGCTGGGTTGCTACGTAAACAATCTAAAGAAGCTGGGACGGTTGTATCAACACCATGATCTCCTCCCATAGCATCAATTGAAATAATTAAACTCACGTGACTTAAAACTCCAAAAAATCGGCATCCTTCACTGCACAGCTCACACTTTTATTTCATTAGCAGCATCATTCCCGAAGTCTTTTATTGGGAATTTACTGTGCATGATGAATTCCTGCTAAAGCTTGTGCCCAGCTTGACTGGGTAGCATGCAGGAATGACGATAGAAAATGTAAACTACGTTAGGTTTTATATGAAGGATGTCAAAAAAATCTTATAAAAAAGCCGGACATATAGCCCGGCTTTTCAAACGATCCGTTACACAATCAAGACTGTGTAAATCATTATTTAATCTTCGTCAGAAGCAATGATTTGACGACCTTTAAAATAACCATCTGGCGTCATGTGATGACGTAGATGAGTCTCACCCGTTGTAGGGTCTTGAGACAAAGTCTTAG
>WTCN01000145.1 GCA_013138555.1 Methyloprofundus sp.
TTTTTGATGGAAAATACTTTTAATAAGGCCGGTAATAAAGTGAGTGACACGATTAAACCAACAAACATACCGCCACCAGAAATCAGCCCTAGTTCAGAGACTCCTTCATAATCAGTAGGAATAAAAGCAAAAAAACCGATTGAAGTCGTTAGCGCACATAAAAAAAGTGAAGAGCCAAGAATTCTTACACTTCTTTTTATCGCCTCTTCACTGCCGATATGCTGCTCCCAACACTCCCGAAAGCACAGGCAGATATGAATGGCAAAGTCGACACCCAGCCCGATATAGAGTATCGCAAAGGCCACAGATAATACATTAAGATGTCCTACGGCAACCGCTGCAAATCCTGCTGTTAGAATAAGCCCCATAATCAATGCAATTAATGTACATAGCACCAGCTTCACTGAGCGCAAGCCAAGAAATAATACAATGATGACCAGAGCAAGTGCAAACAGACCTGAATACACGGTATCTTCAGCAAGGACTCTCATTTCGTCCTCTTCCAGTGCTATTTTTCCGGTAATACGAATACTGACCTGCGGATCTTTTAATTGAATCTCTCTGACAATGTCTCGTGCATAGTTCATCGCACGTTCAACAGGCTTCAAACTATTAAAATCGGCAATGGGTCTTGCACTGACGATACTGCGCAATGTATTTCTGTCACTGGATTCATTAACGGCAAGAAGCTTCTGCCAGGATAAATAATGCGGCTGATTTGACTGAACCGCAAGCAGTGACTGGTCAATTTCCTCAAGCAGAGGATTCAGATCCATAGGCAAATCATCATCGGTATTTTCCAGCGCCTTACCCAGTATTTCCAGCAAGCCCTGTAAATGATAGTTTTTCGCCAGATAACCAATAAAGGGTTGTCCATCTGACAGCTTCGTTGATAAATCGTCTAGCTTATCAAGCTCAAGATAGAGTAGCCCCTGCTGTTTTAAAAAAGCATTGTTGTCAGGAATATAAACATATTCAAATAGCTGTTTATTTTCACTGAGTCGCTGTGCCAGAAGCTCAGCAGCCATTGTTGTCTGTTCGGCACTGGGTGACTCAACAACAAGCTGGATAGTTGCTGCATCCTGTGGAAAGGCCTGCTCCCAACGGCTACGATTTTTCTGGAATGGCAAGTCTTGCGACAATAATTTTGATGTATCAGTATTAACACCTAAATTGTTGATGGTGTAATGTAAACTTGCAGCACAGGTAATGATAAACAGCAGAATTACCAACCATGAAAAGCGAAGTATCCGAATACTCCACCAGCAAAGAAATCTATCCAGTAATGATATGGAATGCTTAGTCATATAATATATTTGGTATATTTGTAAATCAAAATAACAGTTATAGCGCTTCAACGATGAACTAACGGGCGGCTCACCCGCTTTACATGAAAAATGGCTCATACCCTCAGCTAATGGGAAGTTACGAGTTACTTCCATAACACACTGACGATAAAAGCTTTATTTTACTATGCCTGAGGCTTATAAGTAAGTAGGCATAAAAAATTTAACACTTTTACCACAGAGACGACAAAATGCACAGGCACTTTATCACCACAACTCTGCACTTTCTATGATTATTCTGCTTGTTAAAATAATTCTGAACGTCTAATTAGGAATAACGGGGGATTTTGAGTGTCGCTGAAGATTGTAGGTATTTAGAAAAAATAAGGGCATCTTTCATATGACCATAAAAGTAGTTTACACTTCGATAATCTATATGAATCAAGAATATAAACGTAGCCCGTATGGAGCTTGCGGAATACGGGACATTCGGGGCGCTGGTTTTCCCGCATTACGCAAACTTCATACGGGCTACGCTTGTTAAATAAAAAAAGTGTCAACCGAGAAATGAAGGATGCCAAAATAAGGCAAGAAATTTTAAGGCAACTCGTGAATGCACCTAAGGCGAGAAGTAGCATAAAAGACCAGCAATCAGCCCGCATGAAGCCTAGCGTAATACGGGGCCATTGTGTATTACGCTAGGCTTCATACGAGCTACATTGCTGAATAAAAAATTATGCTCACCGCTCGCCTAATAGCTCGTTAGAGCTCGTAGTGCCTGTGATGCTATGCTACGTTGACATGAATGAAGGCAAAAGCCCCTTATCTGGCGTAGCTGTAGCTTGTCTAGGATAAATTTGCCAAAGCCGCTTTTGCTTTAGCCTTTTGCCTGACTTTTATTTTAAATGATGTGTTACCAGGATCGACTTTTGCATCAATTGCTTTATTAAGATAACTCACTGCCAGCTTATCTTTTCCCTGCTCCAGCAAGAATTCGGCATAAAAGTAATTACTGGTAACACCATCAGGATTGACTTCCAGCGCCTTTAATAAATATACTTCAGCTTCGTCGTCATCTCCAAAAGCAATAGGCCAACCCGGGACTTTATAGTACAAAACCCCCATAGTGACTAAGGCAGAGCCCTCTCTCGCCTCAGGGTCTATATCTATCGCTTTACTAAGTAATTTTTTAGCCTGCTTCACTAAACCCAGTGCCACAAAACTGGAGGCATCTTCAGCCATCGTTAATAGAATCGCTGATTTCAAAATAAGTGGTTCAGCCTGACTAGGGAAAGCAATAACGACATCACTGATATCTTCTGCTAACTGTAAAAAAATATTCTTACGCTCAACAGCTGGTTCAGCCTGAGTGGTATCAACCCAGCTTGCTTCTATTTTTGACACACGATCCTGCATTGAGTCAGCTAAAGCACTCTGAGCAAAAAGTAGCAAAAAAACAACAAAAAATAAATTTCTCATGTGATAAGTATAGTAGTCAGTGCTTTAAAATTCAAGTTCAATCACTAAAAAGCTTGATAAAACATTAACACAAACACTATATATTATTGATATAATTATATTTTTTTAATTACCATATATTTTATATTGTTTATATGTGTCATAATTATCACATTTTGTTGCGCATGTTGTATAATTACAACTAACGCTCATTACGCTATCACAACAACTCGACAAGAATCGTCTTGAACAAAATCACTATGCCGCAAAACAAATCAAGCTGGAGCCATTGGAAACTACTCACCAAAAATGGTAGGCAAGTATGGGCATACAAGCCCACAACAGACGATATTGATGCGCACCTTGATAATACCCAGGATTTTTCTGAACAAGAAGGGCTAGCCTTTGCCGAAGATTTTTTATTTAACCGCCAACCAACTCCCAGCTCAGGCGACAAAGTTTTCAGACAACAGGCAATACAAAAAAATGCTTCCCGCTATAGGGGTAAAAAGCCTGTATCCGAGGATAAACAAGAACAACTGTTGATTGATAGCCTTATAAAAGGCATGCATTATTTCAGTCAATTACAAAGCGAAGAAGGTCATTGGCCTGGAGATTATGGCGGCCCACTTTTTTTACTACCCGGCTTATTGATTGCAGCTTATATTTCAGATACCCCCTTCCCTAAGCCTCATCAGCAAATGATGAAAATCTATTTATTCAATCATCAGCACATAGATGGCGGCTGGGGCATGCATATGGAGGGTGAGCCGGCCGTGTGTGGTACGGTTATGCAGTACGTTTCCCTACGCCTTTTAGGTGTTGCCAAAGAGGATGAAAGATTACAGAAAGCCAGTGCCTGGATTAAAGAAAATGGTGGCGCAGCAAGCATTCCTTCCTGGGGAAAATTTTATCTGTCACTCCTTAACTTATATCACTGGGATGGCTTTAATAGCTTATTCCCGGAAATGTGGCTATTTCCAGAATGGCTACCAGTGCATCCCTCAAGATACTGGTGTCATAGCCGTATGGTGTATTTGCCGATGGCTTATTGCCAGGCACATCGCATTCAGATGCCTGAAAATGATTTGATCCTGTCTTTAAGAAAAGAAATTTACAATGAAGATTTTGATTCTATAAACTGGGCAAAACAAAGAGATAGGGTTTGCGAAAAAGATTGTTATACAACTCAATCTCCCGTGCTGAAATGGATGAACCTGTTCACCAATGGCTATGAAAAAATCAGACCACAATGGCTGAGAAAAAAAGCAACAGACTATCTTTTAAAGTACATTAACGCAGAAGATGCACAAACCGAATACCTTGATATAGGCCCTGTCAGTAAAGCAATTAACTCTATCTGTGTCTGGCACGCATATGGCAAAGAATCAGAACAGTTTAAAAAGCACGTTGCCCGTTGGTATGACTACTTATGGGTCGCCGAAGACGGCATGAAAATGAGCGGCTATAATGGCTCACAATTATGGGATGTTGCCTTTACAACACGCGCCATGCTGGAAAGTGACTTAGGCCTGCTATTTCCTGAAACCATTAATAAAAGTTATCAATTTATTGATAACATGCAAATCCTGACTGAGCACGAGACACATCAGGAATTTTTCCGCCACCCGATGATTGGTAGCTGGCCGTTTTCAACGGCAGAACAGGGTTGGCCTGTGGCAGATTGTACAGCGAAAGGCTTAAGTGCTACACTTGCCATCCAGAAAACAGGTCTATTTAAAACCAGTATTAGTGATGAGCGTATAAAACAAGCGGTTGATGTTATTCTGTCTTATCAGAATAAAGACGGTGGCTGGCCAACGTATGAATTAAGCCGCTCACCAAAATGGCTAGAAACACTTAATCCCTCTGAAATCTTTGCCGATATCATGATTGACTATTCCTGGACTGAGTGTAGTGCCGCCTGTGTTATTGCGCTACTTGAAATTCAGGAACGCGACCCCGATTATAAAAACCAGCAAATACGACTCGCCATTACTCAAGGCCTGCAATATATTATCCAGCAGCAAAAACAGGATGGTTCATGGTATGGCGGCTGGGCAGTCTGCTTTACTTATGCGACCTGGTTTGCTGTAGAGGCTCTGGTTCAGGGAGCAGACTATATAGAATCTGAGCCAAGAAAAAACAGTATTAACAAGGCCTGTCACTTTCTATGCAGCAAACAAATGCCTGACGGAGGCTGGGGGGAAACCTATGAGTCTTGTGCAAAAATGGTTTACACGCAGGCAAAAACCTCCCAGGTCGTTAATACAGCATGGGCGCTACTTGCATTACAGGCCGCAGATTCAACTGAAAAGGAAGTGATTCAACGTGGCATAGATTTACTTTTACAGCGGCAATTAGAAAATGGTGATTGGGCTCAGGAAAATATCTCGGGTGTTTTCAACTATAACTGCATGATTACCTATAGTTCGTATCGAAATATCTTCCCTATCTGGGCATTAAATCGATTTTATCAACATAAACGCTATTAATATTTAGTTCTTCATATTAGAATTTAAAAGTTAAAGCCCATTAAAGAGATTTTTTATGAACACATCATCTGAACATAGTGATTTATTTGATATTTGCATCGTCGGTGCTGGTATGGCGGGCGCAACAATTGCCGCTTATCTCGCCCCAAAAGGTATTAAAATCGCACTTATTGACAGAGAATACACGGAAAAAAGGCGTATTGTAGGTGAATTACTCCAGCCTGGCGCAGTGCAGACATTAAAAAAAATGGGCTTAGAGCACTTGCTCGAAGGTTTTGATGCGCAGCCAGTTTATGGCTATGCCTTATTTAATGGCGACAATCGCTTCTCTATCTCTTATAACACAGATGACTCTACAAATCACCATGGAGTGGGCTTACATAACGGACGTTTTTTGCAAACCATCCGTAAAGATGTACTCAAAAACGCAACAGTCACACAGATTCATGGCACCGTTTCCGAGCTGATTGAAGATGAAAAAAATGTAGTCACTGGCGTAAAATATCGAGAGAAACATACCAGAGAATACAAAACAGTCAATGCCAAACTAACCATCACCAGTGATGGTTTTTTCTCCAATTTTCGCAAAGACTTAAGCAACAATGTAAAAACAGTGACTTCGTTTTTTATTGGCCTGGTATTAAAAGACTGTCAGCTCCCCTACCCTAATCATGGCCATGTCTTTTTATCCGCTCCAACCCCCTTTATCTGCTATCCGATTTCTAGTACAGAAACACGTTTGCTAATTGATTTCCCAGGCGATAAAGCCCCAAAGAAAGACGAAATACAACAACATATTGCAGATAAAGTCGCTCCCTTCCTACCCGAAGAATTTAAGGAATGCTTTGCAAACGCAATGGCTGAAAATGACTTTAAAGTCATGCCCAACCACTATATGCCTGCAAAACCGGTTCTTAGAGAGGGCGCGGTACTTTTAGGCGATGCACTTAATATGCGTCACCCTCTCACAGGCGGCGGTTTAACGGCCGTATTTAATGATGTCTACCTGCTTAGCTCACATTTACTGGCAATGCCTGATTTCAATAACCCTAAGCTGTTACACGAGAAACTAGAGCTGTACTATAAAGACCGTTATCACGCGAATACCAATGTAAATATCATGGCAAATGCACTCTATGGCGTGATGTCCAATGACATGCTTAAACAAGGTGTGTTTGAATATTTACGTAAAGGGGGCAGCAAATCAGGTGGCCCGATCACTTTATTGGCAGGTCTTAACAGAAACCCGATCCAGCTTATCAAACACTTTTTCAGTGTCGCTTTACTCTGTATTAGCAATCTATCCGGTAAAAACAAGATGAGCCTGGCAAATGTCTTTAATATTGTGAAAGATGCCTTCTGTATCATCAAGCCCTTAGCGGTTAATGAATTACGCCCCAGTTCATTTTACAAGAAAAATACCCAGCACTGATGCAACGCCTAAAAGATAAAATTCGCGATATTCCTGATTTCCCCAAGCCGGGAATCATCTTCAAAGACATAACTCCATTAGTTAAGGACCCCGCTGCATTACGCTTAGCGACTCACCAGCTCATACATCCCTTTCTAGGTCGAGACATTACCGCAGTTGCGGGTATGGAAGCCAGAGGTTTTATCTTTGGCTCACTGGTCGCCTGGGAGCTTAACTTACCTTTTATCCCGTTAAGAAAGCCAGGTAAATTACCTTACGATGCCCAAAGTGTTTCGTATGACCTGGAATATGGCTCTGCTAGTCTGGAAGTACATACTGATGCTCTAGACAAAAATGACCGTGTTCTCCTCATTGATGATTTGCTGGCCACTGGCGGAACGGCAAAAGCCAGCTGTGACCTGATAGAACAACTGGGGGCCACCGTGGAAGCCCTTGCTTTTGTTATTGAATTAGATTTTCTGCATGGCAGAGACAAATTGAATAATTATCAGGTACATTCTTTACTACATTACTAATAATGCCTGGTAAAAATGCCTGAATTACCCGAAGTTGAAACGACCTTACGTGGTATCAGTCCACATATCAAAAACCAGATTGTTAGCAAAGTTATCATTCGTCAGCCCAAATTACGCTGGCCCATCCCAGCGGAACTTCCGCAACTCATAGAACAGCAAACACTTAAAAGCCTGAGCCGTAGAGCAAAGTATTTATTATTGCACTTTAATACAGGCACACTCCTGATTCACTTAGGCATGTCAGGGAGTTTGCGTATCCTCTCAACAGACACCCCTTATGCTAAGCATGATCATTTTGAGTTAGTCTTTAAACACCAGAAAATTATGCGTCTGACTGACCCTCGCCGATTTGGCGCTGTCCTATGGCTAGGTATAGAGCCCTATAAACATACTCTGTTAAGCAACTTAGGCCCAGAACCGCTAAGCAATGATTTAACAGGGCAATATCTCTACGAAAAATCCAGACATAAAAAAGTCAGTATCAAACAATTTATAATGAACCAGGCCATTGTTACCGGTGTAGGTAATATCTATTGTACTGAAGCGCTTTTTTATGCGGGAATAAGCCCGGTACGTGCAGCGGGTAATATTTCCTTAAAACGTTATCAGACGCTGGTTATGCAGATAAAGAAAACACTCAGCCTGGCGATTGAACAAGGTGGCACGACACTACGTGATTTTGTAGGTAGCGATGGCACCCCGGGGTATTTCAAACAACAACTAAGCGCCTATGGTCGCTCAGGCTTACCCTGCACGCACTGCCAGCAAGCTCTGACGGAAATAAAACAGGCGCAAAGAACAACGGTCTACTGCACTCATTGCCAGACCTGAACCAATATTCGAAAATAGAAATAATTTCTAAACCTCACAATGTTAAATATGACCCAAGAAGACTTAACAAAAGATAAAGTAAATCAGGAAACCTCACAAATTGCATGGTCAGAACTACAGCGTTTTTTTGCTCAAGGTTTAGCTGTCTATATCTCCCCCAGCCTGGACCTGGTTAAAGTTGCCGATGCTTTTGCAAAAGATAATAAGTCTCTGGTAGAAGAGTGGATGCAACAGCAGCAAGTCCATCTAGTCTCCGACCAGCAAGCGTCAAAGTGGATACAAGATGATGCGCAGGTATGGGCTGTGGTTATTAAACCCTGGGTACTTATTCAGGATATTTAAAATTTTCACCACGATCGCCTTGAAAAATCAAACAGCTTATACCAAACTTAACGAGTACAAAACAATAATCCCCTTTACCCCCTAGACCAAGAGATTCCCATGGAAAGAAATGAAGCAATGTCCTTTATCCTCAAGTTACTGAAAATTATGCTGGATAAGGATGGCTCTGACTTATTTATTACTGCCGGCTTTCCACCTGCCATGAAAATAAAAGGCACTATGACCCCAGTGTCAAAACAGGCTTTATCGGCAAATGATGCAAAAGCACTCACTCAATGCATCATGAATGATAAGCAGTTAAAAGAATTTGAAGAAACCAAAGAATGTAATTTTGCTATCTCACCGGCTAGTCTCTGCCGGTTTCGGGTCAATGCCTATGTTCAACAAGGTATGCAAGGCCTGGTATTACGAACCATTGCCTCTGTTATTCCTAGCTTTGAACAACTTGGACTCCCGGCAATACTAAAAGACCTGATTATGTCCAAAACCGGTTTAATTATCATGGTCGGCGGAACAGGATCGGGTAAATCCACCTCTATGGCCTCTATGCTGGACCATCGTAATGAAAACAGTTATGGTCATATTATTACCATTGAAGATCCCATCGAATATGTCCATAAACATAAAAACTGCGTCATTATGCAGCGTGAAGTGGGTGTTGACACTGACGACTGGGAAATTGCATTGCATAATACCCTGCGCCAGGCACCTGATGTCATTGTCTTAGGGGAGATTCGTGATAAGGAAATCATGAACTTTGGGGTAGAATTTGCGCAAACAGGTCACTTGGCACTTGCCACATTACATGCAAACAATGCCAACCAGGCTATTGACCGCAT
>WTCN01000153.1 GCA_013138555.1 Methyloprofundus sp.
CCCTTTTTAAGGTAATTTTGTAGTTGCCCTTCGGCACGTTTTCCCCATAAAGCGACCTGAACCCAGAGGGTCTGTTCTCTACTGCCAAAGCCAACATTATTCGCGACAGTAACATTCAATACTTTCTGTCCACTAGGGATTGTTCTTACTTCAGCATCTCTGCCTATAGTTCCTGTAAAACTGAAAACATTACTCATGGTGTTTATTCCTGTTATTTGGTTGTGTGACTTGTAGGCTGAGCTGTGAAAGTATCTTTTATTGGCTTAGCTTTGTCGATTTGTTGGCAAATTATACACCGTTATAAGTGTCATTGCTTGCAGCTCTATCAAGCTTTTTATGATAAGAAGCGGATTGCAAAAAACGCCTCTAAATACCTGTTTCTTGCTGTAAGGGGTATGCAAAATTGAGTGATATATTGCGTATCTCAATGTATCTTATGCTGAAGGACGTTATTTTATAGACCCTACAGTCAATCACACAGGCAAAATTTAATATAAAGCTAATATTATTGCGGATTTTCTGGTTAAATAGCAGCATATTTTCTGAGGATAAAAACATTTTATGATGACCCAAGTGATTAAACCTGTTGTACTGTGTTTATCTGGACATGACCCAAGCGGTGGTGCAGGTATACAGGCTGATATAGAAACCATTGCCAGTCACCAATGCCATGCGGCTAGTGTCATAACCACTCTGACCGAGCAAGATACCAGTAACGTAAAAAAATTATTGCCTCAGCCGGCCGCTGCGATTATTTCCCAGGCGAGAACTATTTTAGAGGATTTGCCCGTTAAAGCGATTAAAATTGGGCTGATTGGGAATGTCGAAACGGCCAGAGCGATACATACAATTATAAACGAACACTCCGCATTACCAGTGATTTTAGATCCTGTTTTAGCCGCAGGTGGCGGGGCAGTTTTATCTAATGATACGCTTATTGATGCAATGACTGAATTGCTATTACCGCGCACGACTATTCTTACTCCTAACAGTATTGAAGCGCGTCAATTGGCTAAACGGGATGATCTACAGTCCTGTGGGACTCAACTACTAAAGCTGGGTTGTGAATATGTATTGATTACCGGTGCGCATGAACAAAGTGAAGTGGTCAGTAATCTGCTCTTTAACAAGAAGCAGTGTATAGAAACCTATACCTGGGATAGATTACCCCATAGCTATCATGGTTCTGGTTGCACCCTGGCTTCAAGTATTGCAGCAATGATTGCACATGGACTTGAAGTTGAAACGGCGATGCTGGAAGCGCAGGAATATACCTGGAATAGTTTAAGTACAGGCTTTCAGCCAGGTAAGGGGCAATATATACCTAACCGTCTGTTCTGGATGCAGGAACAAGTATGAGTTTTCCTGGTGTAGGCCTTTATGCGATTACTAAAACTGACAATAAAACAGCGGATCAAGTGCTTGCCGATGTTAGCGAAGCGATAAAGGGAGGGATTAGTGTCCTACAATACCGGGATAAACAGCCTATTGATGCAGTGTATCTGGCAGGGGCTTTAAAAGAGCTCTGTCATGCACATAATATCCCGCTGATTATTAATGATCAGCCCGAACTCGCAAAACATATCGGTGCTGATGGTGTGCATATAGGGCAGGAAGACAGCCAGCTGACTTATGCTCGCGAAGTATTAGGGAATAAAGCGATGATTGGTGTTTCCTGTTACGATAGTGTTGAGCTGGCGATACAGGCACAGCAGTTATCCGCTGATTATGTCGCATTTGGGCGCTTTTTCCCTTCCAGTTCAAAGCCTTTAGCTGCACCGGCGCATATGACAACGTTACAGGCTGCAAAAAAATCTATCAAGTTACCTATTGTCGCGATTGGTGGCATATTACCGGATAATGGCGCGCAATTACTGAGTGCAGGTGCCGATATGTTAGCGGTGATTGGTGGCATCTTTACTGAATCACCTTATCAGTCGACCTTAGCCTATCAGGCTTTATTTAAATGAAAACTCTCTTGATTTTTTGCTTAGTCCTAAGCCTTGGTGGCTGTACATTGACTGCTAAGCAACAACGCTTAGCAACTGGTAAGCAGTTAAGCTTTCAGCGGGATAAAGGGAACTGTCTTGCCTGTCATATCATTGAGGAGGGAGAAGACCCAGGAAATATAGGGCCTGCCTTAGTCGATATACAAGCTAAATTTAATAGTAAAGCTCAACTCAAAGCGGTTATCTGGGATGCGAGCCAATTTAATGCACAAACGAGTATGCCACCTTTCGGTAAAAACAAAATTTTAACGCCGGAAGAGTTGGATCAGGTGGTGGATTATATTTGGTCATTAACGGAATAATTCAGTTAGTTTTTCTGTCTGCGCAATTAAAACGGTGGGCAGAAAAGCGTTGCCCACCCTACGGGGATAGCTTATTCGTTAAAGAAAAAAAGTATCCGCATGATACTCTCGCCATTCTTTATCTATCAGTCCTTGTAAAGGCTGATAGTTGGTTTTATAAGACATTTTCTGGCATTTCTCTACCCAGTAACCTAAATATAACCAGTCTAAGCCGAGTGATTTGGCGTGTTCTATTTGCCATAATACGGCATAAACACCTAGGCTACGTCTGGAAAATTTTGGATCAAAAAAAGTATAAACAGCGGATAAAGCATTATCCAGCAGGTCAACAATAGCGACACCGAGTAATTCACCCGCACAGCTAAATTCAACAAATAAGGTGTTACACCATTCACTTCCTAAAAAGCCGATATAGTCTGCTTCGCTTGCATTCGCCATATTGCTGTCAGTGTGGCGGCTTTGCTGATACAGAAGGTAAAGGTCAAAATGTGCCTGCTCAAAAACGGCAGGTTTTATATTAACCTGAATATCAGCATTATTTTTTAGGGTTCTGCGTTGCTGTCGGGAAGCCTTAAACTCATTGATGGACAAGCGTACTGCAACACAGCTTGTGCAAGCCGTACAGTATGGCTGGTACACATGGCTGCCACTGCGGCGAAAACCTTGTGCAATCAACTGTGAATAAAGTGCCGTATTGAGTGGAATATCAGGATGTATATAGGCAAATTGTGAACGCTGCTGCTCTAAATAGCTGCAAGCATGCTCTTGGTCAAGGTACAGGGGGATAGAAATCATTTTTGCCAGGCTGAGGAGTGAGGTTGACAGTGATGATATTTTTGCAATAATGATGAAAAATATGCGCGTGTTATTTCTTCAGCACCTAAGCTGGCTAAATGCTGAGTATGTACCTGGCAGTCTATCATTTGATAGCCCCAGCTGGAAAGCAGCTGTACCAAAGTCACAAAAGCAACTTTTGAAGCGTCGGTTTTGCGATGGAACATGGATTCACCAAAGAACACCTGCCCAATGGCAATACCATATAAGCCGCCAACCAGCTCACCTTCGTACCATGCCTCGATAGAGTGGGCATAGCCTTTATTATGTAGCCGGTGATAGGCCTGCTGCATTTCAGGTAAAAGCCAGGTCCCTGACTCATTTGGGCGGGGGGCTGCACAAGCCTTGATGACCTGGGTAAAAGCTGTATCAAAGGTAATCTGAAAAATTTGTTTGCGCAGTGTTTTTTGCAGACTTTTTGAGAGATGTAAGTTGTCTGGAAAGATAACCAGTCGTGGATCAGGTGACCACCATAAAATAGGGTCATCATGACTATACCAGGGAAAAATACCTAGCGTGTATGCGTTAATAATACGCTGTGTGGAGAGGCAGCCACCGGCAGCCAGCAAACCATCTGGCTCAGTTAACGCTTGTGTCAGCGCTGGGAAAGGCTGGTCAGCCTTATTAGGGTCAAGAAGAGTGAGCATAGAGAAAGCAGGCAAACAATGATAGTATTAATGGCTATTGTAATAGAAAAAATAATAATTTAGGTGGGATAAAGTGACTTTCTGGATTTATATTCTTTCGCTGTCAGTTTTTGTGCGTTGCAATAAAGACCTAAGCCAGAAAATGCTAAGAAGTGCGGATTTAATAATATCCGA
>WTCN01000023.1 GCA_013138555.1 Methyloprofundus sp.
ATTAATAAAATCACGTCTTTTCATATTGCTTCACCATAATATCAAGTCGCATTATTCTACCTGAATCAAGCCTGCTTATACATTGCATAATCAATACCTTTCATATAACCAGTAAAGTAGCTTACACGTTGAGGTTATCTCTAACACGAAAATACAAACGTAGCTTATATTACAGCTCCCGTTTTAGTAAATCACAGCGATTGCGTTCAGGTACGGAATCAGCTCTAAATGGGAGCGTCAATGCCGCATAATATGAGCAAGCTTTATTGCCTACCTTTTAGCTCAACCACTACGCCAGATAGAAATCAATAACCAGACCCCACCAAGAAAAGCGCCAATAAAACCCATTAATCCAACAAATGAAGAGGCTCCTCCTTCTACCGTGGAAACAATTGAACTACCAACGATTAAAGCTGAAGTGATCAGGCTGACAGATAAACGGTTCACTACCCTGTCTAACTCTTTACCCAGCCACTCAGGTCTGACAATATCCAGGCGCACACCCAAAGCCCCCCGGCGCGCCATATCAAGCAGGCGGTGCAAATCGTTCGGTAATTCGCTTAGCAATTCGAACATTCCGGAAAAACTCTGCCAGCCCTGTTTCAGTATAGCATCAGGTGTATAACGCTTGAATAAGGCACGTTGTATAAAAGGGGTCGCGACATGCACAACATTAAAGTCCGGGTCTAATTGTCGGCCCATGCCTTCCAGAGTGATTAAGGATTTCATCAATAAGGTCAGGTCAGGTGGCAGACTTAGCTGATGATCTCGCAGTAGGGTGGTCAAATCATTTAAAAATTCTGTTATATCGACATCTTTAAGAGAAACATCATGATATTGATCAATAAAGTTATCCACATCGGTGGTCAGACTATCACTATTAGTCAGCGCATCGCCTGACCATTTTAATAAGATTCTAACGACTTGACTGGTGTTACGACTAATAACACCCTGTAAAAGTTGGACTACCTGGGAGCGCCTGTCTTCTGTCAGCCGCCCCACCATACCAAAGTCAATAAATGCAATACGATTTTCAGGCAGGAAAAAAAGATTGCCCGGGTGCGGATCAGCATGGAAAAAACCATCATCCAGAACCATTTTCATCACTATATTTGCGCCACTAAGAGCTAACTGCTTACGTTCCAGCCCTGTTCTATCCAGTGCTTCCAGATCATGAGCAGCAATACCATCAATATATTGCTGAACATTCATCCGCTCACTGGTCAATTGCCAGTATACTTTCGGGACAACAAGAACAGGATCATTGGGAAAAGCCGCTGCAATTCGCTCTGCATTGCGACATTCACCCGCTAAATCCAGTTCACGGCGCATTGATAAAGTGAATTGGTGAATAATTTCCTTAGGCTGAAAACGATGCAGCTCTTTATTTTCCCGATCTGCAATATCAGCCAGGTGCTTTAATAGACGCAAATCGGCTTCCACTATAGCCCGAATACCTGGCCGCCGTACTTTAACAATGACCTGTGTATCTCCATTTAAACATGCGCGATAAACCTGCCCAATTGATGCGCTTGCCAAAGGCTCGCGATTAAACTCGGTAAAAAAGTCATCAATTTCGCCACCTAAATCTTCTAATAACTGTGTTTCAATTTCGGCAAAGGGTACGGGGTGCACCTGGTCTTGAAGCTTTGCAAACTCGGCTATCCACTCAGCAGAAAATAAGTCTGCGCGAGTTGCCAGAATCTGCCCCAGCTTCACATAAGTAGGCCCCATTTCTTCCAATGCCTGGCGTACTCGGGCCGGGGGTTCCAAGTGCGCGAGATCCTCTACCTCCGCCCAATGCAATACTTTTCCGGCGCGATCAATGATACTCGCCAGGCCCAGGCGACGCACCACCTCACCGAAGCCATAACGAATCAGGATTAATGCAATTTCATGTATGCGGCCAAGGTCCTTTGCGGCATTTAAGGTTCCTAATAACATTTAGCTTAAAGCCTCAGCTTTCAGAGTGATTGAACCATGCTCATCGACTTATTTCTTTTCTTCAGTAGATAAGCTATCCGCAATACCCGCCAGCAAACCACTCGCAACCCGGGCGACTGATGCACCTGTCGTTTTTGCGACATCTGCTAGCTGAATATTTTTACCCTGATTTGCAAGAAAGCCAAGTAGGTGATCCGATGTTTCTGTCGCCGTACGACCGACCGATGTGGAGCTTTGTTGCAAATGCTCAACGATATTATTTAAAGCCTTTGATGTCATTTTCTGGCCACCTTTTGCTACATCAGCCAAAGTATCAAAAAACAGTTTTTCCAGATCACTCAAGTCAGTTAGCGCACGCTTCAAATCATGCTCAGTAAATTCCTCAACATTTCCTGCGGCCTCTTCAATCGCCAGGGAAGAGGCCTGAGCAACCTGGCTTAAAGCATTATCTATCCCTGTTACGGTTTGTTGCAGTACTTTTTTTGCTTCAGGCTCATTTTCAGTCGCTCCTTCAAAAGCACCGTTGACGACAGCCTGAATCACCTCTTTGATATGCCCGGGCTCCATCTGACCATTTTTCAATGCATCGACAACAATCTGACGCACCTCGTTATGAATATCATCACCACGGATAACTGAATCACGCGCTGCTGTATGTTGCTGTTGCCTATTGTTTTCAATCATGATTTTCTCCACAAATAGTTATACTCTGAATAGCTGTAGGATGGGCAAAACGATAACGTGCCCATCAGCTCATACAAATATATTTAACAACTCGGGATTATAAATGGGCACGAAAAAGGCCTTTGTCCATCCTACAGCTGTTCAAGCTATTTCGAGCATGCTCCTAACATCCGTTAAATAATAGTATAAGCCATCATAATGGCATCTTCACGCTCACCATTTTCTGTTTTGTAATACCCTGGTCTGATTCCAATTTCATTAAACTCCAGACTTTCATATAAAGCAATAGCGCCCGTATTGGATGGCCGAACTTCCAGAAAAACACTCTCTGCCTTTTTTGCTTTCGCGGTATCAATAATATGCTGCATAAATTTCCGCCCCAGGCCTTGCTGACGCATAACCGGATCTATACAGAGATTAAGTACCGTCGCTTCACCAACGGCTGTGGAAACAATACAGAATGCTCTGATTTTATCAGTCGCATCCTCGCCCACCCAGCAATCATAATGCGCCGCATTTAAACAATCGTGAAATAGACCTTCAGCCCACGGGTAATTATAACCCTTTGCTTCTATTTCCAGAACTCGTGGCAAATCCGCTTTGCTCATTTTACGAAAACGCATCAACTCTACCTGATTTAGGGTGTCAGGAAATACTTTGGCGTAAAATTCCCGGTCAGCATCATAGGTAACTAAGCTTTTAATTTGATTCAATACTCGTTTTATCATTATTATTTTACTTTTTCAAAAAGAGTTAAAGCCCGTAGCAGGTCTTGCCATGCTTTAGACTTCTCGGTTAATGAGCGTAATAAATACGCCGGGTGATATATTGTCAACAAAGGAATACCAGAAAACTCATGCTCACTTTCTCGTAATTCAGCTAATGGCGCTTTGTTGTGTAATAATTTATGTGCAGCGACTCGCCCTACCGCAATGATTATTTTAGGCTGAACCAGGGCTATCTGACGTTGCAGGTAGTGTTCACAAGCCTCTAATTCCTTTACTCTTGGAGATCGATCTTCAGGCGGTCGGCACTTAACGATATGGGTGATAAACACATCCTCCCGGCTGAGCTTCATCGCTCTCAACATTTCTGTGAACAATTCGCCCGAATGATCTGCAAAGGGAATTCCTTGCTGCTCATCTTCCTGACTGGGTGCTTCCGTTACCCATAAAAAATCTGCATGTCGATTTCCTGAACCGAGTACCACCTGATGTCGTGTCTGAGATAAATCACATTGCTGACAAACCGTCATTTCAGCCTGCAATGTCTCCCAGTTATCCACTTCAGCCGCCAAGATGTCTGTTACTGCATTTTCCTCAGCAAACCTCGGCATCCAGACATCAATGCCCATTGCAGATAGATACTGTAAGCGTGTTGTATTATCCATAGCGAATTGATGCTCTCAATGAAGTATAGTAGGGGCAACCACAAGGGATTACCCCTACAAAAATATTTACACCTGCGGGTGTTTCTTTTCACCTTTATCTTCTAGCTTATTCAAAGCATTAATATAGGCCTTCGCCGATGCAATAACAATATCCGTATCAGCACCTAAACCATTCACTACACGCCCGCCCTTTTCCAGACGTACTGTCACTTCACCCTGGGCATCCGTTCCATTGGTAATACTGTTAACTGAATAAAGCTCTAAAGAAGCCCCTGAAGTCACAATAGAGTCAATCGCTTTTAAGCTGGCATCGACAACACCACTGCCTTCTGAGTCGGCATTAAATTCCTGCTCGCCAATTTTAACAGTCACTGTTGCACTCGGCGTTTCTCCTGTTTCCGAACACACTTTTAAGGCGATTAATTTATAATGCTCTTCTTCGCTATCGGTATTTACCTCAGTAATTAAGGCTTGCAAATCTTCATCAAAAATTTCATGTTTTTTATCCGCCAACTGCTTAAAGCGATAAAAGGCATCATTTAATTCCGACTCACTGCTAAACTCAAAGCCTAACTCAGTCATGCGACTTTTAAATGCATTACGTCCAGAGTGTTTACCTAATACCATGCGGTTTGCTGACCAGCCAACGTCTTCCGCACACATAATTTCATATGTTTCACGATGTTTCAATACGCCATCCTGATGAATACCTGATTCATGCGCAAATGCATTCGCGCCAACAATGGCTTTATTGGGCTGCACTGGAAACCCGGTAATACTGGAAACTAATTTAGAGCAGCTTACAATTTCCCGCGTATCTAAGCGGGTATCACAAGAAAAGATATCGTGGCGTGTTTTAATGGCCATGACAACTTCTTCTAAAGCGGCATTACCTGCCCGTTCACCTAATCCATTAATAGTACACTCAACTTGTCTTGCACCATTCATGACAGCAGACAAAGAGTTAGCCACTGCCAACCCTAAATCATTATGACAATGTACCGAAAAAATGGCTTTATCAGCATTTGGAATACGCTGTCTCAAGTTTGCAATCATCGCGCCAAAATCAGCAGGAATACTATAACCTACAGTATCGGGGATATTTAAAGTAGTCGCGCCTGCATCAATCACCGCTTCCAATATACGACACAAAAAATCCTCTTCGGAACGCCCTGCATCTTCAGGAGAGAACTCGACATTATCAGTATATTTACGTGCCCGCTTTACCGCTTTTACCGCATAGTCAATCACCTGTTCGGGCGACATTTTCAATTTCATTTGCATATGAATCGGTGACGTTGCAATAAAAGTATGAATACGCGAGCTTTCAGCCTGTTTTAAAGCCTCACCTGCCCTGTCTATATCTCTATCCAATGCCCTTGCCAAACCACAGACAGTACTTTCTTTAACCGCCTCAGCCACAGCCTGTACAGCCGCAAAGTCACCATCACTTGCCGCAGGAAAACCTGCCTCGATCACATCGACTTTTAATCTTTCCAAAGCACGTGCAATTCTTACTTTTTCATCACGCGTCATCGACGCACCAGGGCTTTGCTCGCCATCGCGCAAAGTCGTATCAAATATTATTAAATTATCTTTCATTAGAAACTCCATTCATGGAGAAATATCAACCACTATGGGCTGATTTTAAAATAAGGGGTTGTATAAAATCAGAAAACAGAGTGAATATGCCCTTCAGGGCAGCAAGCAAACAAGCCCTGCAAAAGACAAACAAACAATAGTGTTGTTTTGGTGAAATATCATAAGTGTTTTTTATCTCTGAGTATCATATTAACTGACGCGTCCCTGGCGTTTACGACGCAATAATATTATCGTTACTGCGGGCCCGGATAAGGCATAACCAAAGAAAAATAAAAATAAAACCGTTGCAGGGTTTGATAAGGTAATAGCAAAACCCAGCATCACACCGATCATGACCACAAAAGGCACTTTACCACGGAGATTAATATCCTTAAAACTGTAATAACGGAAATTACTCACCATTAATAACCCTGTCGCAATGGTCATGAGCATCACCAACCAGGGCAGGCCTTCAATAGCATATTCATACTTTTCGCTAATCCAGACCAGGCCCGCCAGAATAGCAGCGGCAGCCGGGCTGGGCAAACCTTGAAAATAACTTTTATCCTGTGTTCCAAGCTGAGTATTAAAACGTGCTAAACGTAATGCACCGCCCGCTAAATGAATAAAAGCAGCAATCAATCCTGCCTGCCCTAAAGACGCTAAAGACCATAAATACATGACGATAGCAGGTGCCGCACCAAAAGAAACCATATCTGCCATACTATCATATTCTGCACCAAAATCACTCTGGGTATTCGTCATACGTGCGACACGCCCATCCAGCCCATCAAGTACCAGGGAAACAAAAATTAACATCGCTGCTTTTTCATAGTGACCTGAAATTGCCGAAGCAATCGCATAAAACCCTGAAAACAAAGCCGCTGTTGTAAATAGATTAGGTAATAAATAAATACCGCGACTACGTTTTTTGGTACTTTTCTGATCTGATTCAGTCATAACTCATGATTTTTAAAACGCTAAATAATAATTTAATCCTATTGTATAGTATTTATATAGTGTGAACACGGCAAAAATTGGTTTTTCATTTCAAACCCCCTTTTAAAGCGTGGTATTTTTATACCTGTAGAGCGTGGCTTCAGCCCACTAATACCCAAAACTGCGCCAAAGGTAAAGCAATACAATGCATCATCGCCCAAACCATTAAAGTAGCTTCCCATTTATGTTCGAATTCAAACGCCACCTGATCACCTTTTTAAACTGCGTACAAAATATAAAAATCCATTTACAACAATCAGGCATTTGCTTTATTCCTGTTCCGTGTAAAAATACGCTCCCATATGGATAATCAAAAAAATGGCATAAGCCCCTATACAGTCAACTTATCAACTGGCGCATTAAGACAGATGGTTAATGTTGTTCATGACCTACAAAATCTTAGCGAAAACCCTAATTACCCGTTAATACTGCCCAAACTCCCTGAAACAGCGCAAATAAACTCAGGACACTACTCTGTATTAATGGGCTATGACTTTCATATTGATGACTCACAGCAAGTCAAACTGATTGAGGTCAATACCAATGCCGGTGGCTTATGGTTTGCAGTACGCTGTTATCTACCCGACGCACAGCAATTTCCGGGCAAACTGGCAAGCAAACTGCTGAACACTTTTATCGACGAATATCGCCTGTTCCGCCAGAATAACAATGCTCAGCCTAAATTCATTGCTATTATTGATCAACAGCCACAGCAACAGTTTTTGTTTCCGGAAATGCAGGTATTCGCCCAGCTGTTTGAACAGGCGGGGATTAAAACAGTTATTATTGACCCTAGCGAGATCGAGGTAAAAGACACGAGACTGTATTATCAAGAGCAGATTATCGACCTGATCTATAACCGTCATTGTGATTTTTATTTAAACACCCCCGAAATGCAGCATATTGCCAGAGCATGGCAACAGCAATCCGTCTGTATCACACCGAACCCGCGTGTTTATGGCCTGCTTGCAGATAAACAACGCATGATAGACTGGTCTAGACCTGACTTTTTAAATCACTTATTAGCACCCAAAATAGCCACTCGTTTACAAGCCGCCATTCCAGAGACTCATTTATTACAGTCACTCGCTAAAGATACGCTATGGTCCACACGTAAACAAATGGTTTTTAAGCCGACAACAAGTTATGCCAGTCGAGGTGTTTATATAGGCAATAAGCTCACCAAAAATAAATTTAACAGCTTTGACCCATTGGAAACACTGGTCCAGCAACGAATTAAGCCCACAACCACTCTAACCCCTGATGGAGAAAAATTTAAAACCGACTTTCGCCTTTTTGTCTATCGCAATAAAATTATTAATGTTTGCGCCCGACTTTATCAAGGCCAAGTGACAAATTTACGTACGCATAAGGGCGGATTTAGTAAAATCAAATTCAATAGTAACGACATCACGAATCTTTAATCGTGGCAATAGACGTTCTAATACCCATATTTCCAGCGTTACCAAAATCACCTAGCAAGGTATATTTCCAACCCCGTGGGGTGTTGATTTTTAATAATGTTAAAAATGGGTTAAACTTCTCTTTTTCCGACTCCCCCCAGAGAAAACGAATGGCTGAAATTATAGCGCGTAATGGTAATGAATTAACAATCCAAGTCACTGTGA
>WTCN01000250.1 GCA_013138555.1 Methyloprofundus sp.
ATTGCTTCTAAACGCGCTTTTAATACCGGATCACCCGGTGATGAAAAAGGAAGTTTATCAATAATAACAGTGGATAATGCTTCACCACGCACATCAATCCCCTCCCAGAAACTGGAGGTTCCTAATAGCACGGCATTCCCTTTTTTCTTGAAATCATCTAGCAAAACGGCTTTCGGTTTATCTCCCTGAACCAGAATAGGGTACTGGATTCTTTTATCTAATATTTTAGCTGCAGCCTGCAACGCTCGATGACTGGTAAATAAGAAAAATGTACGTCCTTTACTAGCATTAATGACCGGAATCGCCACTTCAACAATTTGTTCAACAAAGTCGGGAGCATTCGGTTGAGGCAAACCTTTGGGGTGATAAAACAGGGATTGATTAGGAAAATCAAAAGGGCTTTCCCAGCTATGGCTTTTGGCATTGCTAATCCCCAGATTAGCTGCAAAATAATCAAACTTCTGCGCCACACTCAGCGTTGCCGAAGTAAATACCCATGAAGCACTGTGTTTCTTCATAAACGCTTGAAATTCAGTGGCGACATCCAGCGGTGTCAAGTGCAAGCTAAAGGACTTTTTATGCGTCTCATACCAGCGCACCCACTTTCCACTATTATCTTGCAAGATACTATTAAACTGTTCTTCTAATTCTTCCGCGCGTTTAAAACAGGCTTCCAGACCTTTACTCCGTACCGAGGCAAGTTCCAGTTGATCAGCCAGAGCCTCAAGGTGCTCTTGCAAGCGCGTCAGGCCCTGCATAACTTTAGGATTAGCCTCTATCTCCTTCCAGTCTCCTCGCTTCATATCCATTCCAAAGGCGAGGCGCATATCCTTCATTTCATGGGTCAGGTTTTCACTTGCAACACGCAAATCCGGCATATCTTTAGCACCTTGATGAAACTCCATCAAGGCATCATTAGCTAATTCGCTGATTTGTTTTGAACCTAAAGAAATACCTAAAAAATTTGAAGCAGTATCCGCTAATTGATGAGCCTCATCAATAATGACGACATCCGCATTGGGCAGTAATTCACCAAATCCTGTTTCCCTGATAGACCAGTCAGCGCACAGCAAATGATGGTTAACGACGATTAAATGCGCCTCCTGAGCTTTTTTCCGCGCCTTCATTAAAAAGCACTCTGCATAGGCAGGACATTCCTGACCTAAACAATTTTCACGAGTGGATGTTGCCTGTTGCCAGATGGGGTTGGTTTCCATCACTTCATGCATATCCGCTGTATCACCGGTACGGGTACTTTTAGACCATTTTTTAATTTTCGCTAAGGCCGAGATTTCTTCACGACTAAAGCCTAAATTAGAATGCACGGCTAATTCTAAGCGATAAGTGCAGAGATAATTTGCCCGGCCTTTCAATAAGGCGGCGGCAAAGGGTGCTTTCATCGCCTTGCGGATCAGTGGAACATCTTTATTGAACAATTGGTCTTGCAGGTTTTTTGTTCCGGTAGACACAATCACTTTTTTACCTGAGACAATGGCAGGCACTAGATAAGCAAAGGTTTTTCCAGTCCCCGTGCCCGCTTCAACAATCACATGCTCTTTAGCCTCGATACTTTGAGCAACTGCTGCTGCCATTTCCACTTGCGCTACACGCGGTAAATAGTCTGGAATGATTTTTGCCAGAGCCCCATTCGCTGCAAAAAAATCAGCGACCTGTTGTTTACTATCCATTATATTTCACTATTGATTCAGTTTTCTGTAAGCGCTCATCCAGCTCAGGGCTTTGCAGAGCAAATCTTAATATATCTTTAGCCGTTAAACGCAGGCAGGTCACATAAGTGTCCGCCATCACGCTCGCTGATCTAGTGCTATTTTCGAGTAAAGCACGCACCCCGATTAGCTCCCCTTCGCCCATCTGCGCTATCTGCTGGCGTTCCCCAACCGTATTCGTCAGCAATACATTGACTGTACCACTTATCACAATATACAGTGAGTCACTACTATCCCCTTGATAAAAAATAGTATCTTCTGGCAAGAAATTCACATAAGTCGCCCGCTGTGCCATTGCTTTTAATAAATCTGTGGGTAAATTTTCAAATAACGGGACTTTATTTATCCAGCCATGCCGCTCCACGATACGCAGTGAAAGCTTAAAAGTGGCTAACTGCTGTAAAGAATCCGTTAGTTTCTTCGTAATAACACTGAGTACTTTAGCACTTATTAGCCCTTGTTCATGACTTTTATGTACTAATTGTAAAGAATAACGTAAAGACACTTTCTGAAATAAAAATGTTTCGTACTGCCGATAAAAGTGCGGGTAGTTTTCACTAAAATAATGCAGGCGGTTTTGGCGACGTTTTAGGCGTTTTTGATAAATTTCCTGAATGGGTTTAATTAATTGTTTATCCAGCCCATCATCAATCATCTTTTGTATCACTTTTAGGGCTTTATGCGCCATCAATACGCCAGCAATATCATGCAATATCTTATTGGAAAAGCGCCGCGTCTGATAGCTCATTAACCAGGATTGAGCCCAGCTTTTTTCACTTAAATAATGAATCACCAGCTGTTCAAAATTCAGTAAAGGGCTAGGTTGTAACCAGCCCACACCCATTGTTTGCAGATAATCAATACTATGTTGTTGATCAATACGCAAGATGTCCTTAAAGGTTACCAGAGTATAGTAATTCACTACACCGATCTGATAAAGATATTCAATCTCTTCGCTTTCAGCACGCAAAGCATGTAAATGTGCCTGCTTAACAAGCTGCTCAGCGGACAAAGTAATCTGTGTGCTATCCAGTGTATGATGTAATTTAGATTCAACCACTGACTCTATATTGGAGTCCAGTAATTGCAAGGTTGCAAAACGATGTAAGACCTTATCAACGGACTGTGTGACTTGTTGCATATTCTGCTTAAGCTCAGCTTGCTCTGTGTCACCCAATACATCCATTTTCAAAAAATGCATTAACCAGCGAATAGTCGGAGCATTCAGTAGTATGGAGACCAGTACGACACCTAAGGTTAAACTCTCCAATAAATGCTTTTCAGGCAGGCTTTCGGGGATAGACATAACAATGGCAATAGCCAGGCCTCCTTTTAAACCTCCCCACCACATAATATGCCGTTCTGCCCAGCTTATTTTTTCAATCGAAAAACTGCGTGTCGTTAAAGGAATTAGCACATAGACACTCACCGCACGCGCCATATAGACAGCAATCACAGCGACTAAAATAGCTTGCCAGAAACTGGCTAGTTGTATTAAATCAACAGACAAACCAATTAATACAAAAAGCAAGGAGTTACAGATTAAAACGATAAATTCCCAGGTCGTATGTATGGTATCAATGGTTTCTTTTGATAAACGGCTAAGGCCAACGATATTTAACACCATAGCCGCTGATAAAACAGCCATCACTCCCGATACATGCAGTTCATGTTCAGCCATAATAAAGCTGAAATAAGCGAGCACCAGCGATAAAACGACGGGGATGCTTTGGTCGCCATGGAACAAACGCACTAATAGTTCACTGATAAATACCCCGGTACAGATACCCACCACAATACCCCCCAGAAATACTTCCAGAAAATGCCCCACAGCCAGTGCTCCATCCCCCAAAGAGTAATGCGGCTCGGCCAATAGTGTCAATAATATGCTGAACAGCACAATGGCAGTGGCATCATTCATCAATGATTCACCTTCGATTAAAATATTTAAATGCCTGGAAACACCGAGTTCTTTAAAAAGTGCAACAACAGCTACCGGATCAGTCGCTGAAATCAAACTGGCAAATAATAAAGCCACAATAATTTGTATCTCTAGCGTCCACCATATCCCTATACCGACCAGTATGACTGAAACCAGCATCCCTACAACGGCCAACATTAATATCGGCACTATATTTTTCAACAAGGCTCGCGCATCTAAGGACAATGCGGATTCAAACACCAGAGCAGGGAGAAAAACATATAACACCAGCTCTGAGGTCAAGTGAAACTGACTAAAATGGTGCAAATTCAATATATTACTATCATTTGCAAAAAAATTGACTAGCAAACCCAGTATCACTAATAAAACAGTATAAGGGATAGGCAAATGACGACAGATACTAGCCGCCATCATAGATAACACTAACAAGCCAGACATAATCAATAAAATATCGGGTAACGTCATTTTTTAACACCTCCATCAGTGTGTCATAATAATGTCATCTAAAAAATGTTCAAAAAGAAAATTATGCCTTAATAAATGACGTTTTACCAATCACTTAGAGTATTTTACTATCCGTTCATCAAGCCAAGTTTAAACGCTCATCTTAGTTAAAAGTTGACTTTTGCGCCAAAATCATTACATTTAGTAGGCTGGAGTATATGGAATAACCCGTAGCTCGGGATCAAAATGACATAGATTTCAATAAAGCTTAAAACTAATATTAGTCTTAACAACAACAAACACGGATCTATTTTTATAAATAGAATCTTTGGAGGAATTATATGAAGAATCCATTAAAGAGCCTACTACTTGCATCATCTGTAGCTGCTCTACTTGCTGCACCTGCTATTTCATCAGCAAATAGCGGCGTTGAGAAATTAACTAAAAACCCTGCTAACTGGGCAACTGCACTAGGTAACTATGCAGGAACTCGCTATAGCGAACTAGATCAGATTACTGCAAAAAACGTTAAAAACCTGCAACCAGCATGGTCTTTTTCGACTGGCGTATTACGTGGACATGAAGGTGGACCATTGGTTATTGGTGATGTTATCTACATTCATACACCTTTCCCTAATACAGTTTATGCATTAGACCAAGAAACTCGTTCAGTTATCTGGGAATACACACCGAATATGGATGCTGATGTCACTATTCCTGTTATGTGTTGTGATACTGTTAACCGTGGTTTATCTTACGGTGATGGTAAAATATTCTTACAACAATCAGATACAGTGTTAACTGCACTAGATGCTAAAACAGGTAAACGTATCTGGAGTGTGCAAAACGGTGACCCTAAATTAGGGATGACGAACACACAAGCGCCTTTAGTTGTTAAAGACAAAGTTATCACAGGTATTGCGGGTGGTGAATTCGGTGTTCGTGGTTTCTTAGCGGCTTATGACATCAAAACAGGTGAGTTAGCATGGAAAGGTTACAGCATGGGGCCAGATGGCGACACGCTAATTAAACCTGGAAGCTCTACAACTTGGGAAGATGGTAAAGTTGTTAAATTGGGCAAAAGCTCAGGGACAAGTTCATGGGAAGGCGACCAGTGGAAAATTGGTGGCGGAACGACTTGGGGCTGGTACTCTTACGATCCTAAACTAAACCTAATTTATTACGGTTCAGGTAACCCTTCTACCTGGAATCCGGTACAACGTCCTGGTGACAACAAATGGTCTATGTCTTTATGGGCTCGTGATGCTGACACAGGTGAAGTTAAATGGGTATACCAAATGACTCCACATGATGAGTGGGATTTTGATGGTATCAACGAAGTCGTACTAACTGACCAAAAAATTGACGGAAAAATGCGTCAAACACTGGTGCATTTTGACCGTAATGGCTTTGGTTACACCTTAGACCGTGTCACAGGTGAGTTGTTAGTTGCTGAAAAATTTGATAAAACAGTCAACTGGGCAACTCATGTTGATATCAAATCAGGTCGCCCTGTTTTAGATCTTAAATACAGTACAGAAGCAAACGGTGAAGACGAGAATACAACAGGCGTATGTCCTGCTGCATTAGGCTCTAAAAACCAACAGCCTGTTTCTTACTCGCCACAAACTAAAATGTTCTACATCTCTGCAAATCACCTTTGTATGGATTACGAACCATTTGAAGTTTCTTACACAGCTGGACAACCCTACGTTGGTGCGACACTAACTATGATGCCTGCTGGTGGTGATGCGATCACGGGTAAAAAAGATGGCTCTACTAACCTAGGTCAGTTCACTGCCTGGGATGCAACGACAGGTAAAATCGTCTGGTCTAACAAAGAAACTTTCTCTGTTTGGTCTGGTTCGGTTGCTACAGCGGGTGGCATCGTATTCTACGGTACACTTGAAGGTTACCTAAAAGCAGTTGATGCTAAAACAGGTAAAGAATTATACAAATTCAAAACACCTTCGGGCATCATCGGTAACGTAAACACTTGGTCTTACAAAGGCAAGCAATACGTGGGTGTACTTTCAGGTATCGGCGGATGGGCTGGTATCGGTATCGCAGCAGGACTTGATTCAGGTGAATCTGATTCAAACTCTGAAGGTCTAGGTGCGGTTGGTGCATACAGAAGCTTAAGTTCGTTCACTAAATTAGGTGGCGTATTTACAGTATTCGCACTACCTGGTAAATAAATCGGCCTAATCTAACTTGTTTAGATTTAAACTGATTTAGAAAAAGCCTCGGCTAATTTATTAGTCGGGGCTTTTTTGTTTTTAAAGCCTGTCATTTTTTATCCCTGATAATCATATAATACATACTTATTATACGTAGCCTGAGTTCGGGATAAAAAAATTTAGACAATACCTCGTCATTCCCGCAGCGGCGTAGGTTGGGCTAGCTTGTCAAGCGTCAGCGTAACAAGCTAACCCAACATTTTCGGATATATAAGTCGGTTAATTGAATTGTTGGGTTGCCAAAAAGACGGCAGCCCAACCTACAATATTTGTCTCGTCTTAAGTGCGTAGCCTACATACTTATTATACGTAGGAACGACTCTTTAAAATTTTTGAAAACCCGTTTTTTGAAATGACGAATTTCAAAATAGTCGGGACTTAACACCAACTACAACGACTGTTTTCTTAAGGACAATAAAATGTCATTTGCAAAAAAAACTAAATCACTACTCTCTATATTAGCATTAAGTGTTCTTAACGCATGCCAAACAGCTGAGAAACTTAACACCCCAGAAAAAATCAGCTCGCCTGAAAAAACCAGAGTTTCAGAAAAATCAAATACGACTAAAGAGCTTAAAGCCGAAAAGAAATTCAGAGTATGCGCTGACCCACTTAACCCTCCCTACTCGACTAAAAAACAGGATGGTTATGAAAATAAAATAGCTGAATTGTTCGCTAAACAACTGGGACAGGAAGTTGAATACTACTGGTTTCCGCAGCGTATCGGCTTTGTAAGGAATACTTTAAAAGCAAAGTTCAACGAACAAAGTAAACAATTTAAATGTGATGTTATCATGGGTGTCCCTGCTGGCTTTGATTTTACTGCTACCACTCATTCTTACTATCATTCTACTTATGTATTACTCATTGCCAAAGGACGCGGCTGGGATAATATTACTATCCCCGAACAACTTAGATCACTCCCGCTGGCTAAGCAGGACAGTTTAAAAATAGCGATGTTTGACCGAGGCCCGGGAACAGCCTGGTTACAAAAAAGTGGCTTATTAGAACAAGGCGTTCCCTATCAAACCATGACGGGTGATGATGAAAATAACACTGCGATGATGATAGAAAAGGAACTGCAGGCAGGTAAGATTGATATGGTTATTTTATGGGGACCGATGGCAGGTTATATCGTTTCTCAGAGCCCTGCTGCCTATAAAGTGCTAACAATGAAATCCTCTCTGAATATGAAATTTGATTATTCGATGGCAATGGGTGTGCGTTATGGAGACAATGCACGTAAAGCACAACTCAATGAGCTGATACATAAAAATCAACCCGCCATTAATAAAATTTTACAGACTTATCACGTGCCTTTATTGCCGATTCCTGCGCAGAAAATACGTGAGAATGATGATTAGCATCTAGGCAGAAAAACATTAAGAAATGCAGGCTACAAACTTAAGGCGGGACAAAAACAAGTAGGGTAGGCAGTTTTTTTTGCCCACCAATAAAGCTGATCATGGTGGGCAGAAAAGATTGCCCACCCTACGCGTTATGGCTTGTCCCCCTTAAATTCGTAACCGGAATGCACATTCCTAAGCGATTAGACTACAATCCCTCCCAGGGTGTAAATAAGCCATCAACATTGACCCCAAATAAATCCAGCACACGCCCTACCCCTTCATCAACCATGGCTGCAATAGAGTTAGACTTATTATAAAACGCAGGCATAGGAGGAAAAATAATCCCACCCATTTCTGTCACACTTGCCATATTACGAATATGTGCCAGGTTTAAAGGCGTTTCACGCGGCATAATAACCACGCGACGGCGCTCCTTTAAGGCCACATCCGCTGAACGGGAAATAAGATTATCACCAAAACCATGCGCAATGGCAGCAAGCGTCTTCATTGAGCACGGTGCAACCACAACACCCTCGGTTTTAAATGAGCCACTGGCAATAGAGGCTGCAATATCATTAATGCCATGCGTGACATCAGCCAATGCAACTAACTCACTACGCTCCATCTCCAGCTCATATTTTAAATTTACCAAACCAGCGCCAGAAATAACTAAATGTGATTCCCAGTCATCCTGTTGCTGTAACACCTGCAACATTCTTACCCCATAAATTGCGCCTGTTGCACCTGTAATAGAAATAATCAAACGCTTTTTCTGCTCATTCATCTAGCCAGCCTCCCTGCCATCTCATCGCTAGCACCGATCAGTGCATCAATCATTTCATCACCATGCGCAATATGCCCGGCATGCTCTAATACCTTGTATTCTGCATTGGGTAAAGCCTTGGACAGACTAAAGCCAGCGGCCATAGGGCAAACAAAATCATAACGGCCATGAATGATAATCGTTGGAATTTCCTGCAAACAGGCACAATTCTGTAACACCTGATCTTCAGCAATAAAATAATGATGACGGGCAAAATTCAATTCCATTCTGACTTGATCAACCATTTTTTGGCTAATATGTTCTAGCTCCTTCATTTCCCGATATGCCTTACCTACGGCCACCTGACTACTCCACTGTATCCATGCACGAGTGACACGCCTGACAGTCACTTCATCTTCACCCCATAAAGCGGTATATAACGCATCTATATTCTTTTCAGGTAAACTGTCTAATAGAGACTGGTATTGAACGGGATAAATGCGACTAGCCCCTTCCCTGACAAACCAGTCTAAATCCTGCTGTCTGGCCAAAAATACACCCCGAATGATCATTCCGGCAACAGTATCAGTAAACTGCTGCGCATAAAGCAAAGCTAAAGCACTGCCCCAGGAACCACTAAATAATAACCATTGCTTAATATTTAACTGCACACGGATACGTTCCATATCCTCAATTAAATCCTGCGTGGTATTATTTTCTAGTTCGCCAAAAGGCAGCGACAAACCACAACCACGCTGATCAAATAAAATGATATGGTAGTGTTCAGGGTCAAAAAAACAACGCTGCCCCGGACGTGTCCCTGAACAGGGTCCGCCATGTAAAAAAACCACGGGAATCCCATCCGGGTTACCCGACTGTTCCACATAAACCGTATGCTGGCTTTGTGTTTCAAGAAAAAAAGTATTAAATGGTTCAATCTCTGGATAAAACGATTTCATTTTTTCTTTAATCTCCTGCTTATTTGCTGAACAACAATAAAGTATTTCTTTTGGGGATAGGCTTTAGCCTACATGAGCCGCCTATAAGTAGGCTATAAGGCCTAAGCGAGAATGCTTAAAACTCTACACCCTGCGCGGCTTTAATGCCTTGCCCATAAGCGTGTTTGACCTTCTTCATTTCTGTCACTGTATGCGCCACGTTAATGACTTCAGGAGCAGCATTACGCCCCGTTAGCACCAAATGCATCCACGGTGGCTTTTCATCAGTGATAAAATCCGCAATTTCCTGCCCTGAAATCCACTGATAACCACAGCAATAATTAATTTCATCTAATAAAACAAAATCATATTCTTCCGATAGAATTTTTTGCTTACTAAATTCCCATATTTCACGACTGGTTTTAATATCCTGTTCCGGGTTTTTAGTATCCCAGGTAAAACCATCCCCCAGTACATGCCATTCGATATTATCAAAGCGCTCTGCTGCTTTTTGCTCACCGGTTTGCCACTTACCTTTAATATACTGAATCACGCAGACTTTCATACCCCAGCCTGCGGCACGAAATACCATACCAAAAGCACTTGAAGATTTCCCTTTGCCCTCACCGGTGTTGACTAACACAATACCTTGACGTTGCTCTCTTTGTTTCATTTAATAACCACCCAACCATGCTGCTATGACATCAGGCGCACTGGCAAAATACCAATGCACATAAGATGCACGTAAATTTTTATAACGCACTCCTTTATCTCCTCTACCCAGCTGAAAACAAGGTTCCAGTACCTGCTCTGATTCTCTGGTGGAATGATGAAACTCATGCCCGCGCAAACCTGAAACGTCTTCCCGGTAACCTAAAGAGGCTAGGTTATGTTGCATAATAGAACGATAGGGCAATATTTCCGCCATAGGCCATTGCCTACCCTGATGATCAACCAATGCTTCACCCAATAGCATCGCACCACCACACTCTGCCAGGACGGGCTTACCAGCCTCTACAAATTGCCGTAAAGTTTGCCAGCTGCTTGATTGTGATAATTGCTCTGCAAATAACTCTGGATACCCTCCTGGCAACCAAAGCGCATCAGCCTTTTCAGGAACCGCCTCCCCGGCAATAGGAGAGAAAAACAAAATCTCTGCCCCCTGCTGTTGCAGAAACTCAATATTTGCAGGATAAATAAAACAACAGGCAGCATCTTTTGCGACAGCAATTTTCTTATGCTTCAATAGTTCTGGCTCTCGTTGCGTAGGCTGCAAAACTAAAGTCTCGGTAAATAAATCAACGAGATTATCAACTTCAATATGCAAAAAAGGCAAAAAATCCGGTAACTTTACTTCAGTAGGTTGCACTAAGCCCAGGTGTCGCTCCGGTAACACAGGCGCATTTTTTTCCATCCAGGCAATCAATGGTGGCTGCCTATGCTCATACAAAACCTCTCGCAATAGCCCCGCATGATGAGCACTGCCTACTCGGTTAGCAATAATTCCGCTAATATTAACGCCCATTTTTTGTGCGTATGCCGTAAACCCGCTGACCATAGGCACAATAGATCCACTCATCCCCTTAGCATCAATCACCAGAAAAACCGGAACCTGTAACGCTTTGGCCAATTCTGCACTCGAACCACTTCCACCCACCCCCGAGCGTCCATCAAATAAACCCATCACACCTTCTACCAGCGCAATATCAGCAGATGTAGCCTGTTGCTCTATCAATTGCGCCGAGTGTTGCGCACCTATCATACGGGTATCCACATTATAGGATACTCTACCAGTCACCGCCTGATGCCACAAAGGATCTAAAAAGTCAGGCCCTGATTTAAAAGACACTATATTATGTTGCTGAGCTTTTAAATACTGCAATAAAGCCAGCATAATCGTAGTTTTACCACAACCCGACTGAGTTCCGGCTAAAAGTGCAAGTTTCATATAACGCTAGAGTTCCAGAGTGTTTTAAAAAAGTCCATTATACTTCACATGGTCATGGCATTACCGTATTTACAACTAATTAAGGTATTATAAAATGCCTCGCAGCTTAACATCGTAGGGTCGGCAACGCCTCTCTGCCCACCAGATATACACCAAACGATAAACAGAAAAACTTTACCTCTGATACTACTGCTTATGTTTAAAGATAATTCTACCCAAATGCGCACTATTAATATCACTGACAATGCAACACTAGAAATTTACCAACAGCCTATCCCATCACCCAAGCCCGGTGAGGTACTAATAAAAGTTCACGCTGCTGGCGTTAACCGTCCTGATATTATGCAACGCAAAGGACTTTACCCACCCCCCAAAGATGCTTCAGATATTTTAGGTTTAGAAGTAGCGGGAACTATTGTGGCATTAGCTAGCAACACCACGCATTTAAATATCGGTGATAAAGTTTGTGCTTTAGTCACTGGCGGTGGCTATGCGCAATACTGTACTGCGCCAGCACAACTGTGTTTACCCATGCCCGATTCATTTAGCTTTGCTGAAGCGGCATCTCTGCCAGAAACTTACTTTACTGTCTGGAGCAATGTCTTCGATCGTGCCCAATTACAGGCTGGCGAAATATTATTAGTACATGGTGGTAGCAGTGGCATAGGTACGACAGCCATTCAATTGGCCAAGTCCTTTGGTGCAACGGTTATTGTGACAGCAGGAAGTCAGGAAAAGTGTCAGTTCTGCATGGAACTCGGTGCCGATTTGGCAATTAATTATCATCAACAAGATTTTGTCGAGGAAATACAGCATTACACTCAAGGTAAAGGCGTTAATGTTATTCTGGATATGATCGGTGGAAATTATTTTGCGCGTAATTTAAAATGCATGGGCTTTGATGCACGGTTGCTGCAAATTGCACTACAAAATGGTATTAAAGCGGATATTAACTTACTCCCTATAATGCTTAAACGCCTGACCATAACGGGGTCCACATTACGTTCACGAAGTACTGAGTTCAAGGCGAAGATAGCTGAAAAATTACAAAAAAATGTCTGGCCCTTATTGGCAAAACAACAAATTAAGCCTATTATCTACCAGTCCTTTCCCTTAGCAGAGGCAGAAAAAGCGCATGCGCTAATGGAATCCAGTCAACATATGGGTAAAATTATTTTAACGCTGTGATTATGACATATACTACTCTTATCTCTGCTACAGAATTAGCAAATAACCTACACCAACCTAACTGGGTAATTTTTGATGCCCGTTTTAATCTAGCTCAAACTGATGCAGGTGCATCTTCTTATAGACAAGGACATATTCCTGGTGCTCGATATGTTCATCTGGATAATGATCTGTCTTCAGCTATTGCCTCTTTTACTGGCCGTCACCCTTTACCTGATTTACAACAACTGGTAAAAAAGCTAGGGGCATGGGGAGTCAGTAATAACAGTCAGATTGTTATTTATGATGATGCCAGTGGTGCTATCGCCGGGCGATTTTGGTGGTTATTACGCTGCCTCGGTCATGAAAAAGTAGTCGTTCTTGACGGTGGCTTAGCAGACTGGCAGGATTCTGCTTATCAAACAACGACTCATTTACCTAAAATAACACAATCTGTCTACCGCCCCTATTTCGATACTAATACCCTGCTAAATGCACTACAAGTTGAAAATGGCCTGGCTCAAGGCACTATTAAACTGGTCGACGCAAGAACAGTCGAGCGCTTCCAGGGAAGAAATGAGCCCATCGACCCTGTTGCGGGTCATATCCCTAAAGCAATTAACAGACCTTTTCAATTAAACCTGAATGCACAGGGCTTATTCTTAGCAGCTGATGAATTGCGAGAACAGTTTAACACTCTGCTGCAAAACACCCCTGGCTCACAAGTGGTACATATGTGTGGCTCAGGTGTTACCGCTTGCCATAATTTACTCGCGATGGAAATAGCGGGACTGACTGGATCTAAACTATATGCGGGTTCGTGGAGCGAATGGATACGCAATAAAAATCATGCGTTATCAATGCAAAACAACAAATGATTTAAATACACTCTGCGCCACGGAAGGAACGCGGAGTATCATAAACTGCATTCCCATGCTCCAGCTTCACTGCTATTAAGTTAAGAACCAACACAGTTCAAAATGTAGGATGGGCAAAGCGTAGCGTGCCCATCACATCGTTATGATGGGCACGGGATAAAGCTCCTTTGCCCATCCTACATTGTAAAATAGGCTTAACTT
>WTCN01000061.1 GCA_013138555.1 Methyloprofundus sp.
GTCACGCATTAATTTATGAAAATTCGGGAAGTAATCACGCTGAAACTCAATGACTCCATTGTCAAGAGTGATGCGCTGATTCAATGAATCACAAGGAATGTTTTTATTCAGAGTGCGGATGTTTCCACCCAGAATCGACTCTTTTTCGAATACGCTGACATCATGTGCTTTATCCAAAAGGTAAGCTGCTGTCATACCGGCGGCACCACCACCTATGATAGCGACTCTCATGACTGGCTTTTGCCTAATACCGGGTCACCACTTAATTTCTCGTATAATTTGCAACCCGTTCCAATCGTTCCGGTAAAACTTGGAGCTCCTGATGAGGCATTGCAAAAATAGAAATTTTTGAGTGAAGTTCTATGATCCAGTCGTCTAGCATCAAAATTTTCTGGAGTGATGTTCGATCCATAGGAATTCCCTTCGGGGCTGGCACAGAAACTTTCGTTAGTCGTTGGACTGCCGAGCATTTTAAAAACTAAATGTTTCCGGAAATTGGGAATATATCGTTGCTCCAGAATATCAATCATAGCGTCAAATATTTCTTTTTTCTTTTTACGGTAGGCACCCGCATCGCGGAGCTTCAGGTCATGAAAATAGTGATAGTTTGCAACAGTGATAAACTGAATAATCTGTTCTCCATCCGGACAATCACTAGGATCGTTGGTGAGAAACCCCGGCGTAGTAACACCAAAACTGGGGGCAGTATAATCCGCTCGATCATACATGGCATGGAAAGCCTTATTCAGGTCGGCTTGTTCGCTATGGAACACGTTCCAGCGACCAAACCCAAAGTCCCTTAAATCAATATCCTTAACCACACAATACGCCACAAAATTAGAAGGTGAGTAATCATAATCAAGTCTGGCCCGTACCGAACTGGAAAATTTATTCATACCGATCATAGCGGCCGAGCGCTTTGGGTCAAAATTACAAATAATATCCTGACCATGATACTCTTGAAATACACTGCGATCTTTCATCCCCATCGTTTTGACACCAATCACCCGATTATTGTCGAGTATAAAGTTTGTTACTTTTTGGTTGTAAATGATTTCTCCCGCATTTTCCTTGATGACTTTGACTAGGGAGTCAATGACGTGTTCGAAATGCTGGGTTGGATAGTATGCGCCACTACAATACCCTGTAAACAAAGTTACCCAGGCAAAGAACGAAAGCTGATTAGGGGGCAGCAGAAAATCCGGCCACTGCAGGGCTAAGAGGGTTTGTGCCTCTAGAGGGAGTTTGAAAGCATCAAATACGTCCTGTAACGTTGACTTGTGGTATTTGATGACACGCTGATTGCTTAAAGCATGGAGCAGTACAAAAGAAATATTTAACGGTTCCGGCAATTTTTTCAGTTCATCTGCCGTTTGTCTTACTTCAATAATGAATTTTCGCAGTGAATCAGCATGATCCGGAAATAGTGTGCCTAGGCGCTCACATAATTTTTCATGATCGTAAGGAATATCAAGCGCGTATCCGGGGATACGCATATGGTCGTAGCCATTCGCATCATACTGCTCAAATGTGACTATATCTGCAATCCCCAGTTTCCTGAGCAGCATATTAACGGTCTGTCCTTCCCCGCAATTCCAGACATAATGTAGTTGCGCATTAAAGCGATATTTTTCACCTTCAACAAAGGTATGGCCGTAGCCTCCCGCAAACTCGTGTGCTTCAATAAGCTTTACTTTTTTACCGGCTTTGGCCATCAAGGCGGCAAAAGATAAACCTGCAAGTCCACTACCTAGTATTAGATAGTCGGGGTCTGAATTTGACTTTGTGTTCAGCATCTTGCACCTTCCAGAATGTATTAAGAAAAAAATTCTTGTTTAATTGACTCTAGCAATAACCGTTGTTTGCCAGCTTAACACAAGAAACGACTTGGTAAAACATTAAACACAGGCACTTTATTTCTTAAGTTGCATGTATTACCATCAGTGCTATATGTAACTTGAAGAATGAAAATCTGGACTTATTATGAATATGAATTCAGTCGATTAAGCTCAATACCTTCGCCAAAAATCACAAGGCATTCGCATGAATCCTGCCAAGTTCTGCGGCCTGAAAAAGCTTATCATTCATTAAAAACTCCTCCGCATTTAAGTTGAGGGTTTTAATAATCTGATGTGTCCACACATTTCTCACTTATATGGCTCTTAATCAATAACCATCGTAACTCAGCCCACTGGTGTTTTCCTTTAAAAAAGCGCTGAATAGTTCGGTAACTGCCACCTTTCTCAGCCCATCTGGAGATACTTAACATAGTGACGCGCCCTGTCATTGATAGCGTAGCTTCAATCATTAAACCGAGATGTTTTAATGAATTTGTAGATAAACTTGGACTTAGGGCTTCGAGTATTGCTATGATTTCAGGCATGGTCAGATTTGGGTGGGTACTGTGGTGTGGTAATCCAGTATTTTACCTTCCCTTATTTTGGCGAAGGTATTGATTATTGTTTTTGCATAGCCCTACAATTCAACTTAAAAGTGTTATATGTCACGCTGGAAAGCCCCTAGACCTAAATCATCCCCCTATATTACGCCAGCAGGTTATCAGCGTTTAGAACTGGAATTAAAACAGTTATGGCATAAACGTAAAGGCGTAGTTAGTGCCTTATCAGCTGCGGCAGCCGAAGGTGACCGTTCGGAAAATGCGGAATATATCTACCGCAAAAAAGAGTTGCGTGGTATTGATAGGCGGATTCATTTTTTACAAAAACGCATGCCATCGCTAAACATTATTGCCGCTACTCCGGCAGATCAGGAGAGAATCTTTTTTTCTGCCTGGGTGCTACTGGAAAATGATAAACAGGAAGAAGTCTTGTATCGTATCGTCGGTGCTGACGAGTTTGAGATGGATAAACGCTATATCAGCCTGGATTCACCGTTAGCCAGAGCGTTATTGAAAAAGACCTATGATGATGAAGTACTGATTCGTATTGAGTCTCAGGAGATACGCTATACCGTATTTGATATACAATATGGCGCTGAGTTTATTGCTGACTGATAATACTGGCATTAGCCTTTTTTTGAAACATTTTAAAAACGAATGAATAAGATATTTAACAAAAGCTTTATAACTAACTTTCTTGCAGCGATAGTGATTGTTGCAGGGTATTTTTCACCTGTATATGCCGATTTGATTAAGGCAATAGGTTTTTTTGCGCTTTCCGGCGCGCTGACAAACTGGATAGCGATTCATATGCTATTTGAGAAAGTTCCCTTACTATATGGCTCTGGAATTATTCCTAACCGCTTTGAGGAGTTTAAGGTTTCTATTAAACACTTAATGATGCATCAGTTTTTTACTGTGGAGAACGTTGAGCAGTTTATTGAAAGAGAAGAGCAGGAGGGCGAGAAGGTTTTAAATCTGGAGCCTTTATTGGCGGCGGTTGATTATGAGCGTATTTTTGAAGGGCTAATCTCTTCGATTATGGAATCTTCTTTTGGTGCAATGTTGCAAATGATGGGGGGAGAAGAGGCGTTAATTCCCCTAAAAGAGCCATTTACTGCAAAAATGCAAGTGACTTTAACGGAAATGGTTGAATCAGACCGGTTTAAAGCGGCTTTAAAGCAAGGTTTGAATGCGCATCAAATTGGTGAGGATATTATTGGGAAAATTGAAACAGTGATTGATAAACGCCTGGATGAATTAACACCTCAACTGGTTAAAGAAATGGTGCAGCATATTATCCGTGAGCATTTAGGCTGGTTAGTGGTCTGGGGTGGATTTTTTGGTGGCATAATGGGTGCGGCTTTTTATTTTATTTAGTCTGGCTGTTAATTTATTTTGTAGCCTTATTTTTAGTAGCTTCCCCCTGGATCCAATACTTGAATAATGTATCTATCGTACCATCCGTGTGTTTTAATTTAATCCAGGTGCTAATAAAGTGTTCCAGCATTAAATCTTGTCCGCCTACTGCAATAACTAAGGGGGCTCCCTGATGGATTGAAAAAGGAGTCACTACATCGTAATCAGGGTTGAGCAATGTCCAGGCAGCTCCCCCTTCAGCACTGGTTAGTAAAACCTGGTTGCGGAAGGCTGGAAGATCAAAAAAATCTGCTTCTGAATCTAGTTCAATCACTTTAAAACCGGGAAAAAAACCATTAATTCGTGCTGCAAAATTACTTTCTTTGCGTACCCCGACATGGATGTCTTTAAGTTTGCTGTACTGCTTAATATCGCTGAACTGCTTACGCCTATGGTCGGGGACAACCAGGGCCATATGTGTATCAAGATAGCTGCTACTGTAGAGGATACGCGTTGATGCGAGTAATCTGGGATTCGGTGTAATACCCGAAACAGCAATATCAAAATGATCATTTTCTAGTTGTTGTAACAGGTATCCACTCTCATAAGGTATAAATTCAATCGCGACCTGTAAGTCCTCTGCAAGGTACATCATCAGGTCTATATCAAAGCCAACCAGTTGTGCCTGAGCGTTGTAAAAAGAAAAAGGTAAGCTGTCTTCGTGAATACCAATTCTTATCGCACCACGCTGCCGGATTCTATCTATTAAGTGCTGATCAGGCTCTAGTGTTACCGAATTTGGCATGGAAAGGCTGGACACAGTGTGGTGAACACGGTCATTTAAAAGTTGCATTTGCAATATCTGGTCTTGTGGATGGACAATGCTACGTTGCTGCTCTAGAAAGCCCCGGATTCCCAGGCTGATGCAAAAAAATAGTAATAGACTGATCAGGCCGTTACGTATCAGGATGCCCCATTTAATTTTAAATAAGCCTGTCATCAGCGCAGTGGTCAATATAGTAAACGTCATTAAATGCATGGCACCCGCAACATCAGCAGTACGTCCGCAGATTATTCCGACAGCGAAGAACAGGTTAAAAATATCATCGGGTAAATGGTATAAATCAAGTAAAAAGGGGAGCGTGGTAATCAGTTTACCGAAATTTAAAAAGAGTCCGATGACTAACATTTCCGGGTAATCCAGGAAATCAAGCGGACGACCATAAAACCAGGCGGCAAAAACAATAAATACCAGGCTAAGTAACTTACCCATATCAGGAAAAGGATAGGCAAGGGGGAGTACCATATCGGGGATACGAGAATGTTTAGACTGCGTAGTGATATGCTCGTGAAACAGTCGGGTGACTCCTTTTATGAGTAATGGAATAACAACAAACACACTACCGACAACAAAGACGGTCAATAAGGCATTTCTTGATTCACGAAAAATCTGCCGATAACTAAAAGGGGTACAACTGACAATCAGTAATGGCATAACGACTAAAGTAACGAGCATGACGGCAGCAACCAGCATCAGCACATAGGCCTGAACTCGTCCAAATTCCTCCAGAGTCAGAGTTCCGGCAGCACTGGCAGCAATACCGAATATTCCCACGGGTGTCAGCATCAGTACAAAACTGTTGACTCGCAGCAGAATTTTAGTCACATTATTGCAATATTCCAATAATGATTGATGCTCTTTATAGCCAATACACGCGGCACCAAACATCATACTGAATAGGACGACTGCAGGCACAGCATTATCAGAGAGTGAGAGGAAAATATTCGCGGGAATAAATAATTGCAGAAAGTTAATTTTCGGCGCACTTTCTATTAACAGAGAACTAAAAAAAGCGGCATTATCAACTTTAGGCAAAGCCATTGATATTGCCCAGACACTGAATATGCCGATTAGCCATAGGCTTATTAACACCAGTACTCCCTGGCGCGTCAGTAATTTTGCTTCAATAGCATTGAGCCGGCCTATATTGGCAATCAGGGCAAACATAATATAGGGCAGTACCGTCATTTGTAACAGGCCGATATAAATATCGCCAAGAACCTGTAATTTTGCGGCTTGTTCACCAATTAGCAAACCAAAAGTGAGCCCCAATACCAAACTGCCAATAATATATTTAGTGGAGCTGAAATTGCAGTTATGATGGTCTTTATTAATATTTGAGTCAGTCATTAATTAGCCTGAGTTCGGGGTAAACAACTAAGACAATACCTCGTCATTCCCGCAGTTTTTCTAGCGGGAATCCATTGTTTAAACCTATAGATTCCTGCTAACAGCATGCAGGAATGAGGTTATAGATAGAATTACTCCTTACCCCGAACTCAGGTTATTTAGTAACGAGCACGAAATAAATAGAGCTAATGTTAATAACGAATGAACAGGCTTCCAGAAATAAGATGATTCATTAGATCATTCTGGTCGTGGAGAGAAACGAACTGATTGAGATACCCCAGCTCAAAACGATAGTGTTTTTTTGAGTCAATGAATACTCCAAACCCCGCAAACATACGGTTTTGTCCGAAGCCACTGTTAGCTCCCCAGTCGGTGTTATTAAAATTAACGAAGACTTCGTCCCATAATGATAGGTAAACACGCTCAGTGAACAAGGGGTGAGTATATTTTGCAAATTGTCTAAACCGCCAGCCAGTGTCATCGCCGATATTCAGGAAACGCTGCTCCAAACGGGTGCGTGTCGCAAGATTTCCCCAGGAATATGCATTGTTCCAGCTTAATTGTTGCCAGATTCGATGTTCGTCTGTGTGTGCTTTTTCAGAAGGTGAGGTTCTTACCCAGGCATAACCCAGCCATACACTGAGCTGGTCAGATAGTTTGTAACCTACACCGGGTCTAATAATGCTCTGCCCCAGGCCATTCGTGTTGTCAAACCAACGCGCCTGTCCCTCCATCCACCATTGCCATTTACTCATCTCTGAATCTGAATGAGTAAAACTTCCCTGGCCTTGTACTGCCCCCCATACGCCAAAATCATCGACATTGTCGGCTAAGGCATTCATCCCCGGAAGCATAGCCAGTATCCAGATGAGTGGGGAAAAGAATTTAAAAAGATGATTTTTCATAGCTGAATTTTTTCTGCTGAAGTTTCAAAGTGTTAAGGAACGTACATGAAATAAAACCTACAACTATTAATGGAAGCCCCCGCTTCCAAGCTGCCTAAGTTATTTCGTGCACATTCCTAATTATGCGATAACTGTATCAGGGTATTGAATGACTCGAGCCAAAAAGGTGGGCGCGAAAAAGACCTATGCCCATCTATTGCTTGCTTAATTAATTTTCGTATAGTGTACTCTATCTTAAAAAACCGAGTCATCAAGTGACAGGTTTCAGGCTTCCATATCCATTGAGGTTAACAATCTGCAACTCAATATCTTTGCGTTTAGCCTCTGCCTTGAAATTGATAATGATCTCATAAACATCGTAATCAATATATCTTGAATCCGAGGCATTGATAATGACGCTGGAATGATCAGGTATTTTGTCCAGAGTCTGCAAAATATTCGCTTTATTCAGGAACGAAACTTGTTCCGACAGACGGATAATAATAGTTTTGTCTTCATGTTCCTCATGATAATAACCTGCAACTTTGTAATTTTCCAGTAATACACACAGCATCGCAATCATTAGACCAATACCGATGCCAAGCAGAAGATTAGTGAATACCAGGCCAAGTATGGTCGCTAAAAATGGGATAAAATGGTACATGCCTGTTTTGTACATTTTTATAAACAGTGCCGGTTTCGCTAGTTTATAGCCGACCACAAATAAAATGGCAGCCAGGCAGGCAAGTGGAATCAGGTTGAGTAACGCTGGGATCAGCATAACAGTGATGAGCAGCAACAGACCGTGAACGAATGCGGCAGCTTTCGTTTTGGCTCCTGCCTGAATATTCGCAGAACTGCGTACGATCACCTGAGTCACGGGGAGTCCCCCGATCAGGCCTGATACACTATTAGCAAATCCTTGCGCAATTAGTTCACGGTTAGTCGGTGTTACTCTTTTGTCAACATCCAGTTTGTCGGCGGCTTCAACACAGAGCAAGGTTTCCAGACTGGCAACAATAGCCAGTGTTAAAGCGGTTAGATAAACCTGAGGATTGCTGATCTGGGAGAAATCAGGAAAAGTGAACTGGTTCAGTAGGTCAGTACTGTTCTGAGCGACAGGAATATTGACTAGGTGCTCTGTACTTAGGGTCAGTTCAGGGTAAAGCATATGTAGTAGCTGACTGGTCATAATGCCGGCAAGTACTGCAATCAATGAACCTGGTAACAGCTTGAAAATACGGATTTTTCTCATCACTGGTAATTCCCATAGAATCAGGATTAGCAGTGAAATTATGGTGATAATGACTGCACCAGGCGTAATATAATTCAGGATGTGAGTCAGTTCGGTGAAAGTATTGTAGCCATCGCCCTGAAAAAAAGAAAGGTCCCCTTCGTAGTCCTGATCATAACCCAGGGCATGGGGGATTTGCTTGATAAAGATGATGATGCCAATGCCGG
>WTCN01000183.1 GCA_013138555.1 Methyloprofundus sp.
CCTAGCCCTAAAATCAGTGCCATAAGTAATATCAAAACACGATTTTTGATTGAGCTATCAATGATGGAATTAATCATGATGCAACTCCATTTTGTGGAGTAGATGCTCACTATCAGCAGACTTGTCTTTGTTAGCCGGTAGTATTTCCTGGTGATGCATAGGTTCCATTTCAGCAGGCTGCGCGTCATTATCTAGAGCTTCCAGCATTTTAGCGGTCGCTTCGCGAAGTTTTGATTCTGAATCAATCAAAAACTGTGCTGAAGTTACTACTTCTTCACCTACACTAATACCTTCTATAACGGCTACTTTTCCATTCGATGCCAGCCCCAGAGTAACCAGGCGAGGTTCAAATTTTCCAGGTGCCCGCACCACAAAAACCTGGTTACGTGCACCAGAGCGAATCACTGCTTCTGCAGGAATTACTATAGAATTCAACTGCATATTTGCCTGTATGGTGACATCGGCATACATTTCCGGTTTTAATAACAGATCGGGGTTATCAAATACCAGGCGCACCTTGATAGTACGGGTTTTGGCTTCGGCATAGGGGTAGATATAGGCAAGATGCCCGCTGAAAATTTTACCAGGAATACCAGCCAGTTGCATTTTTACAGCATCCCCTTGTTTAACCCAGGGTAATTCATGCTCATAAATATCAACCAGCACCCAGACTTTGCTTAAATCGGCAATCATATAAATTTCGGTTGCGGGTGTCACAAATTGTCCTTCGCGAGCACCAATCTTCATCACAATACCATCAGCGGGAGCGTGAATATGTAAGCTTTTTTTAATCTTGCGCCTACGTTTTAGATCGCGTATTTGATGCCTGGGTACATCAAGTAGCTTTAACCGTTCGAGTGAACTTTTGACCAGGTCTTCTGCCCCGCGACGTATATCGGCAATGGGGCTTTTTTCTAATGCCTTAAGATTGTTTAAGGCTAAAATATATTCTTGCTGACTAGCCACTAATTGTGGTGAATAAATGCTTAATAAATCAGTATTCTTTTTGACATGTTGTCCGGTTTTATCGACATTTAGTTTTTCAATCCAGCCTTCGGTCTTTGGGTGTAAATGCACCATGCGCTCCTCATCATAGGCAACACGCCCTACTGCATGTAGCGTATGAGATAGGGTGGTTTGATATGCTCTGGCAGTACGCACACTCATGTTTTGTACAGTCACGCCATCAACTTCAACAGTGCCAGCAGATGCTTTAACAGTATTAGCATCCTCATAGACAGGTAGATAATCCATACCCATCGAATCTTTAGCGGGGACGGCAGAGGTTATAGTGGAATTCATGGGGTTGCGATAAAACAAAATTCTTCTTTTCGCTAAATTTGTTTCTGGTTGAGATACTGGCTGCTTTGACGCAGCTAACCAGTAACCTCCCAATAAGCCTACTATTAACATAATAGGTGCAACAATCAGTATTGACTTATTCATAGATTTCTTCCTTGCCAACCACGGCAGTTAATTGAGCCAGGGCTTGATTAGCCTGGGTTAAAGCCTGCCAGTATTGAATTTCATAGTTATATAAAGTAATCTGGCTGCGCACCAGATTTAAAAAATCGACCTTATTGACCTGGTAGCCTGCCAGCATTGAGGCTACCGTTTGTCTCGCCTGTGGAATAATGCCCGTTTTATACAGCACCGTCTGGTTTTTGCTTTGCTGAAAATCACTATAAGCCATAGAGATTTCAGCTTGTACTTTATTCCATTGATCCTGTAGAGCATACCGCTGTTGCATTAATTCGCTGCTGCGTTGATCAACTGCTTTTTGTTGTTTGCTGGCGGCAAAAATTGGAACATTCATACTCAATTTCAGAGTGAGAAAATCAGCCCGTTTCTCGCCGGAAAGCGTATCGTCCCGACCACCATAAAAAGCACCGACTTTAAAATCAGGAAAAAAATCTTTTTTGGCGAGATCAAGCTGTGATTCGGCGGCATGAATAGATTCGCGTCTGGAAGCCAGTATGGCGCGATAGTTTTCAGCCTGTTTAAGCAAGGCTGGTTCTGCCTGCAGAGTGGGGAGCTCTTGTAGGGGTTGTTTAGGAAGGTTGATAATGTGGTTTGCTGGTTGATCAAGCAAGGCATTCAACTGGGCTTTTGCTTTTTCCTGGCTACCAACCAGCCTGAGTTCATTATCTAAAAGTTTGGATAATTCCAGTTGTGCTAAGAGAACATCCTGTTGCAAACCTTCGCCTACTTCATATTTAGTGCGGGCAATTTTAACGAACTGGCGTAACAGGTTCTGGTTAATAACAATAATATCCAGCGCTTTGTTCAGATAAAAAAGTGTCCACCAGATTCTTTTTACATCGCGTAAAAGATGAAAACGGGCCTCGGTTACATCATGGCTTGCTGCTTCCGCCTGATAAGTTGCTACTTGTTCGCGTAAGGCTAATTTACCGAAAAAAGGAATTGCTTGAGAAATTCCCCCCTGCATTTGAGTCATGTTTTCCTGAGCAGTGTCAAAAGTATCGACGGGCAGGTTTAAGGCATTAAAGTTAATGACTGGGTCGGGTAAAGTGCCGACCTGTGATGGAATAGCGGCCATCGCATTAGAGCGTGCCTGAATTTGTGCCAGGCTGGGGTTGTCTTGCACAGCGATACTAATCGCTGCTTGCAGTGTCAATGGCTCAGATTGAGCAATGCTGGATAAAACCAGCAGTATAAAAAATGCTGTCGTTTTGTTGGGGAAAATCATAAAATCCTCATATACAAAGGAAATAAACCCGGAATATCCGGCGTGGTATATAGAGGAGTATGCTTAAGTATATAAAAAACCACCAGCATATTCCATAAAATGGGATCAAATTATGGAATATGCTTAATTAACAGCTATAGTTATAGCTTATCGTTTGCAATTATTGCTGAGTGTATTGCTTTAGCAGGAGTGAATGTGGCTCATGTTTTGTTGGGTATTTAGGAATGTGCATGAAATAAAATCTACAACTATTTTGGAAGTGAGGTCTTCAGTCCCGCTTCCAGGTTGTCTAAGTTAGGTAGCATGCTTAGTGTTGCGGTGTTTTGTCAGTAGTTTTGTCAATACTATATCGTTATGTGCTACAGTATCAATTCAGAAAAGCAGAAGGGCGTTAAAAATGCGTATTATAGTGGTTTTGGTTTTTTTATTTTTTGGCTTTATGCGACCTGCTATCGCTCTTACCAAGTGTGTTTTAAACGGTAAAGTGAGTTATAAGGTTGGCGCGTGTCCTAAAAATGCAAGTAGTAAATATTGGGTAAAAAATAAGTTTGTTGCAGAAAGTGAGTTACAGAAAAAACAGCAGGAAAATATTAGTCGATCTGAAAAGTCCTTTAAACGAATGAATGAGAAGAAAAAAAGTCAGGATGAGTATGATGCTGAGTTTGATTCTGAAGAGCAAGAGCAAGAGAAAAAAAGGGAGCCTAAGAAAATGGAAGCCTCAAGTGAGGTAGCTCATTTTCAGTTAAAAAAAATAGATAAATCAAAGACCGATATCCCTAAAGTAAATGTTCCACAGAGTCATGAATATGTGAATGATAAGCTATCAGATATGCAAAAAAAACTAGATCAGCATAATAAAGAGTTACAACAACTACAGCAGCATTAAACGTCGTTTCCCAGCATGGCACTAGCAGAATTTAATTTAATTAAACAGTTTTTTACTCGCCCGGCAAAACATGAAAATACTCGTCTATCAGTTGGAGATGATTGTGCATTACTTTCGGTGCCTGAGGGTTATGAGCTAGCCATTACCGTCGACACGATGGTTGAGCAGGTGCATTTTTTTCCTGATGTAGATCCAGAGCATTTAGCTTATAAGCTCCTGGCAGTTAATTTAAGTGACTTGGCTAGTATGGGGGCAGAGCCAGTTGCTGTTACCCTGGCGTTGACGATGCCCACAGTAGATTCAGCCTGGTTAGAAGCATTTGCAAAGGGTTTATTTGCTCTGGCGGATAAATACCATTTTGATTTAATTGGTGGTGATACGACATCGGGGCCATTGACGTTAAGTGTTCAGGCAATGGGCCTGGTACCTAAGAACCAGGCATTAAAGCGTTCGGCAGCAAAAGTGGGTGATTTGATTTATGTGACCGGTAGTCTGGGGGATGCAGGATTAGGTTTAAAAATCAAACAGGGCTATGCGGGGCAAAATACGCAGCAGGCTTTGCAACGATTTAACACGCCAGAACCGCGAATCAAGGAAGGCTTGGCAATACGCTCTCTAGCGAATGCCTGTATTGATATTTCTGATGGCTTAGCGGCTGATTTGGGGCATATATTAACAAAAAGTGGTGTAGGCGCATGTCTTGATTATGAGCGTTTGCCTTTATCGACTGTGGTAATGGAATATATGCAGCAAACAGGAGACTGGCAGATGCCCTTGATAGCAGGGGATGATTATGAGTTATGTTTTACTCTTTCAGCCGAGCATGCCAGACAGTTAAATATTGCCTGTACCTGTATTGGTGTTATTGAGGAAGGGCAGGGGATGCGCTTGATACGTAATGGTGTCAGTGCAAGTTTTAATAACAGTGGCTTTGAGCACTTTGTGTGAGTAGGAATTAATGTTCTTGACAAGAGTTGGAAAAAATCAATTAAGCGCACGGGAAATATTATTAGATCCCATTTTATGTTTAGCCTTTGGCTTTGGTTCCGGGCTGGCAAAAAAAGCACCGGGAACATTTGGCACTTTAGCAGCTGTGCCTATCTATATAGCTCTAGTACAAGCCAACAGTCTTATATATGCTATTGTGACCATTATATGTTCAGTGGCAGGTATCTGGATTTGTGGTATAGCCGCAGATAAGCTGGGAGAGCATGATTTTGGCGGAATCGTCTGGGATGAAATTGCAGGCTTTTTGATAACTATGTGGTTTGTTGCCTTTAGCTGGCAGAACCTGATATTAGGATTTGTGTTATTCAGGATATTTGATATTTTCAAACCCTGGCCGATAAAATGGATTGATCAAAAGGTTTCAGGAGGTTTTGGTATTATGCTGGATGATATTATCGCAGGTCTGTTTGCAGGAGCTGTTTTAGTTATTATTAATGGGGGCTAAAGTGATAAGCCATTTCTGCAGGTGATGCAGCCAAGTAGAACACAGGCCTGGTAGAATCTTTGGCGCTAATAAATACTGAAAAATACTTTTATATCATCAATGTAGAGATTATGAATCAGCTATTAGTCTTAAATTTCTGAGCAAACTTATGCTATCACTTGAAAAAAGACTTGCCAGAAAAGAAATACCCAGTATAATGGAACAAATCAATCGCGGGGTGGAGCAGTTTGGTAGCTCGTCGGGCTCATAACCCGAAGGTCGTAGGTTCAAATCCTGCCCCCGCTACCATTGATACCCCGGTCTTAAAAGGGGTTAGTCAGTATGTTTTAGGTTGAATAAATTTTATTTGAAATTTATTCAAGAGGCCAATCTCATTGGTCGCTATTCCGTATATAC
>WTCN01000214.1 GCA_013138555.1 Methyloprofundus sp.
TGGTAATACCACGCTCTTTTTCCAGATCATTAGAGTCCATCATTCTTTCAGTGGTTTTCTCATGCTCTGCAAAAGTACCCGACTGCTCTAATAATTTGTCAACCAGCGTTGTTTTACCATGATCAACATGGGCAATAATTGCTATATTTCTTAATTTTTCTATCACTTTATTTGTACTATGGTTAATAATATTGTCATGTTTTCGTTGTGGAAAACATCTGGATTTTTAATTTTTTTGCTAATGGCTTAATACCATTAGGAAAGACTGGGTCGACTAAAGCCTACTCGCCTGTATATTCTATGACTGTTCCCACGGCAACTGACAAAAACGCCAACCGCTCAGATTTCCTCGGTGCTTATTCTCATCTAAATCTCCTTCAAAGCCATCAAGGATATTGACCAAATGTTTAAAGCCAGCTTGCTGCAAAACATCCGCAGCCTCTAATGAACGTTTGCCACTGCGACATAACAGTAAAACAGGACTGGTAACATCACTCACAGCCTGCTTTACCTGTTCAATAAAGTCAGCATTTAAAGCCCAGTCAGGTGCATCTTTCCAGGGCACTAATACTGCATTTATAGGGTGTCCAACAAAACCATGCTCTATGGTCGTTCTGACATCGATTAATACAGCCTGTGAATTAGCCTGCATCAACTCCCATGACTGTTGTGGTGTTAAATTTTCTATCATTTGCTTAAATCTCGTTATACCTCAATCTTTTGCCCGATAAACTGCGCTTCATTTCTTAACCCGTGTTGAACCTCACCCAATCCTGCATTTTCCCGATAATAAACCGCTTTCAACAAGGAAAATAGTTGTAACAATTCATTTTCTGCCAATAAAAAGCGAGGATTTTTCGGTCCTAGCTCAGACACTTTTTGCTGCGTATAAGTTTGATAAAACAGTAAACCATTCGGTTTTAAACTCTCCATTATCGCATTACAAATCGAACGGTCAAGAAATCGGCTTACAACAATGACATCAAAACAAGCTGAAGCAAAGCTATGTGGAGTAATTTCTTTGGTGAAGGTCTTAATGGGCAAGGCGTGGGCATCGGCTTGCTGTTGTAACTTAGACATCGCAACAGCAGAAATATCCCACCCTTCTGTCGTCAATCCCTGCTTAGCTAATAACAGCGCATTCGCACCTAAGCCACTGGCTAAATCCAATGCTCTCCCTGTTTTAGGCAATAAAAACAGGTTTTCAGCTAAAACGGCTGCCGGTTCACTTTTAAGCGTCGCAGATTGATAAATTCTGTCCCATTTATCGCCCATCCCCTTATTCATTAAAGGCCGAACGAGTTCTTAACCACTCTTCCAGAAAAATTAAAAAGCTGCGCACTTTAACTGATAAATATTTTCGATGCGGATAGACAGCATGAACATGCATGGGCTCGATCGCATAATCTTGCAGTACAACCCGTAAATGTCCTTTTTCTACATCTTTGGCGACAATATACTCAGGTAACATGACCAGACCTAAGCCTTTTTTAGCCGCAATACGAATGGGGTCAGCGGCATTTGCCTGCATCCGCCCCGATACAACAATTTCCCTTGTTCCTTCCAGCCCCTTAAAAAGCCATTTATTTCGCGGAGGAATGGCATTATTCACCAGACAACTATGGCGCACCAGGTCCTCGGGTAGCAGAGGTATGCCATTAACCGCAAAATAAGAGCTGGAACCACAAACCAATAGTGGCGAACTGGCCATTTTCTTGGCAATTAAGCTGGTATCTTCCAGATCTCCAAAGGTAATCGCAATATCAATCCCTTCATCCACTAAATCCCCTACACTACTCTGCAAAATCAGATTAACCGATAAATCTTTATGCATAGCAAGAAATTCTGCGATGGCAGGCGCAATGTATAAAGCACCAATAACATTCGGCGCACTGATTTTTAGCTTCCCTTTCGGCTCAGTATGCAACTGAGTCACCGAGTCTTCCATCTCCTCTATCTCAGCCAGAACAGTACGGCAGCGCTGCAAATAGACACCACCAACATCGGTTAGACTCAGGCTACGCGTGGTGCGGTTAAACAACCGAGCCCCCAGGTAGCTTTCCAGTTGACCAATATGTTTGGTTGCCATTGCTCTGGAAATAGACATTTCTTTCGCGCCACCCACAAAGCTACCTGCTTTGGCAACGCTTACAAATACCTTCATTCCGGTTAATTTATCCATAGACCAACAAATTTGGAGTATTAATATTAAGAGTATATATAAAAAAGTTCAGCACTACTGAAAGGCAGAACCTATAATCCCGCTTGCGACAAACATAGCTTTCAACTTGATTCGCTTATGTCCTGCATATCCCTAAAAATACTTGACATTATAACGCTACCAGCAGTGCAGGTACATTCGAACTTATATTCCAGTGGGATGTAGGCACCGAACTCAAGAATAACCTGCATCGCCCTGAAATAGAGGTGGTATCATAGCTTTAACAGTAAGTTAAGGGCAAAGATAATAAATAAATGATAGATAAAAATAATTTTAAGGCACTTTTAAAACAATTCAGGTTTGTTGAAAAAGGGGATATTTATAGTAAAGACTTTGATGAAACAGGTGTTTTTCTAAAAGTTGATTTTAAAAAAGAATACATAGAATACCCCGAATTAGCGGGTCTTAAAATTAATGAACGCCAAACCTGCAATTTTTCTTCACAAGAAAATGCCGTTGTTTTTGAATGTGTGCATAAACTGCTGGCAAAAGGCTACAAAGCAAAACATATAGAGCTAGAGCCCAAATGGAAACTAGGGCACGGCGCAAGTGGCGGACGTGCAGATATTTTAGTCAAAGATCAAAAAGATAGACCGTTATTAATTATTGAATGCAAAACCTACGGCAAAGAATTTAATAAAGCCTGGAAAAATACGCTAGCTGATGGCGGGCAACTGTTTTCTTATGCCCAGCAAATTTCTGAAACTGATTTTTTATGTCTATACGCCAGTGAATTTGACACAAAAAATAATACCTTGTTAGTTGCACAACGTATTATTTCCCATAAAGATAATCAAGATATTTTACAACAAAACCAACAACTGAAATCATTTGCACAAGCCAGCGATGTAGAACAGCGTTTTAAAGTCTGGAATGAAACATACGAACATGAAGCAACTGAAACAGGTCTATTTGAAGAAAATATACCCGCCTATCAAATTGGTAAAAATAATTACACACTCGACATTGATACCCGCCCCGTCACCGATAAAGACAAAATAGGGAAATATCACCACTTTCGCACGATACTACGCCAACATAATATTGCCCGGCGAGAAACCGCTTTTGAAGTTTTGGTCAATCTGTTTTTAGCTAAAATTGTGGATGAGGAAGAAAACAAAAACAACCTTGAATTTTACTGGAAAGGGGTGGCCTATGATAATTACTATGATTTTATAGATCGCCTACAAAAGCTGTACCAGATCGGGATGCGTAAATTCCTCAAAGATGAAGTGATGTACATCAGCAATACGCAAATAGATGAAGCCTTCTGGACAGTTAAGAATAAACGTAACGCGACCAAAAATACCATTCAGGGTTATTTTAGAGACCTTAAATTTTTTTCAAACAATGCCTTTTCACTCGTCAATGTACACAATGAACGCTTGTTTAATCAAAATACCAAAGTGTTGGTTGAAATTGTACAAATGTGGCAAGGTTTACGGCTAAAAACCAAAGAACAAAACCAGTTTTTAGGCGATATGTTCGAGTATTTTTTAGATAACTCGATTAAACAATCGGAAGGGCAGTTTTTTACCCCTATGCCCATCACCAAGTTTATTGTCGCCTCTTTACCCCTGGAAGACAAAATAAAAAAGTCATCTGAACCGCTTACAGCCATTGATTTTGCCTGTGGTGCAGGACATTTTTTAACCGAATATGCGCATCAAATAAAACCCTTAGTTGCAAAACACAAAGAAACAGATATTAATCACTACTACGAAAATATTATCGGTATAGAAAAAGAAGATCGCTTGGCGAAAATAGCCAAAGTCTCCGCGTTTATGTATGGGCAAGACCCGATAAAAATTTTGGAAGAAGATGCGCTGAGTGAGGTTGCCGAGATAAAATCAACGCATTTCGATGTGCTGGTGGCTAACCCGCCTTTTGCGGTAAAAGGTTTTTTATTGAACCTGAATGACCCACAAAAACTAAGCTACGAGCTGATAAAAACGACCGATTTAAACAGCGATACCAATAATATTCAATGTTTTTTTATTGAACGCGCTAAGCAACTGATGGCAGCTGATGGCATCGTTGGTATTATTGTCCCTTCCTCAGTCCTCTCAAACTCAGATGCAACGCATATTGCGACGCGGGAAATACTTTTAAAATACTTTGATATTATTGCGCTTGTCGAACTCGGTGGCGGTACTTTTGGCAAAACAGGCACCAATACCGTGGTCTTGTTTTTAAGGCGCAAAAGTAAACGTCCCGAACCTGCCGAACATTACTGGAATCGCGTTGAAGATTATTTTGAAGGCATGACAGCAGGCGACCCGAGTACCGCCGAATATCAAGATGGCTATTTGATCCAGAAATATTGTGAGCATACCGAATTACCCTTTAATGAATACAAGAAACTGCTCACTGTCAGCATAGAAACGATTACCGAATTAGACGAACTGTTTAAAACAGACCTGTTTACTGATTACCAAAAAAACTTTATAGGCAGCACCGAAGTCAAAAACCTGCGTAAACAAAAGAGCTTTAAAGCTAAAACTCAGACCGAGCAAACCGAAGAACTGAATAAACGTCTGATAAGCTATCTGCATGCGATAGAGAAAGACAAACTGTTTTATTTTATGCTTAGCGTTGAAAACCCGCAAAAAGTGCTTATTATCAAAAGCCCCAGTGACAATAAAAAACAAAAGAAGTTTTTAGGTTATGAATGGAGTGGTGCTAAAGGTAGCGAAGGGATTAAATATCATGGAGGGAGCACTGTCAACGAGATAATTACCCCGTTGTTTGATCCCCAGTATACGGATAATCCAGAAAAAATTAACTTTTTAATTCAGCAAAATTTTTTAGGCGCAGAACCTAATGACTTAAAGGGGTTTAAGCTGTATAAGGATTTAATTAGCTATGTTAATGTCGCTGAACTGCTGGACTTTAGTCGTACGGACTTTAATAAAAGTTTTTCGTTGTCGGCTAAGAAGGATGTTGTGATTGATAGTAAGTGGGGGTTGGTGAAGTTGGGGGATGTTGTTGTATTGGAGTATGGAAAACCATTACCTAAAAGTGAACGTATAAAAGGGGAATATCCCGTTTATGGTTCCAATGGGATTATTGATTACCATAATGATTTTTTTCTAAATTCACCTACTTTAATTATTGGAAGAAAAGGAAGTGCTGGAGAATTAAATTGGTCAGATAAAAATTGTACTCCAATTGATACGACCTTCTACGTAAAGTTAATTAATGAAGAAGTAGCTGTTCTGAGGTTTTTATATTTCATCCTGAAATCCTTAAATTTACCCGCAATGAAAGGGGGATCAGGTTCTGGTGGTATTAATAGAAATGAAGTTTATTCAAGAAAAATACCCCTCCCACCCAAAAGCGTACAAGCGCAAATCGTCACCGAATGCGAAGTCATCGACCAAGCCAGCGAAAAAGCACAGAAGGGTGTTGATATGGCTAAACAGAAGATTGGAGATAAGGTAAAGACTGTTTTTAATACTGGTTTTGAAGAGAAGAAGATTGGAAGTCTTTTAATTCTTGAATATGGTAAACCATTACCTGAAAAGAATAGGGTTAAGGGAAAATATCCTGTATATGGTTCCAATGGTGTAGTTGGAAGTCATAATGATTTTTTTCTGGAGGCTCCTTGTTTAATTATCGGTAGAAAAGGTAGTGCAGGGGAAGTAAATTGGTCAGATAAAAACTGCACTCCTATAGACACAACTTTTTATGTAAAATTGATTGATAAAGAGATTTTTAATCTTAGGTTTTTGTTTTATATTTTAGAATTCTTAAATTTACCCGAATTGAAAAGGGGGTCTGGTTCGGGTGGAATAAATAGAAATGATATTTATTCAAAAGTAATCCCCATCCCACCCCTCAACAAACAAAAACAACTCATCACCGAAATAAACAAACTAGAAAAACAAATAAGCGAAGCCAAAATAATCATTGCCAGCACCGCCGAAAAGAAACAAGCGGTGATGGATAAGTATCTGAAAGAGTAACAAGCCAGTAAATTCAACCTAAACAATAAAACGATGAAATTAACCGAACAGGAAGCCGATCTTTTTTATAAATTAAGCTGGTCATTGCATTTTTATATTAACCAAAAGTTAAATATTGTTGCTGCTAAGTGCCTGGAAGATTATGCCGACCTTACTACCGAAGACAAAGTAAAAGTACGCAATGCCTTATATGAACATAGTCATTTAATTGATGACTATGTGGCAGAAAATCCACAAAATTTTTCGCATGAACACTTGATGCAAGTGCTTGAGTGGAAAAAATTTATTAAAGGTGATTTTTTAATTGAACGCCTATTAAAGAATTATGCCGTTTTTATTGCTGCCGAAACTGACGAGACGGTTTACGCAGTATTAGGCATACAGACAGAACTATCTGAGATAGTCCCTAAACATGCCTTGCCTACGCGAGTTCAGGCAGTCTTACTACCGTTTGCGGGAAAAATCATTTATGACGGCTTATTGAATCATTACAATGTTTATTTTGGCAGTGGCATTAAAAAAAGCTTAAAAGAAACCTATTTAAAAGCGAAACAAAACCAGCGTATTATAGAAAGCTTAGGTAAGCAGAAAGTTATTCATAAAGAAAAGCCTGTGTTAGAAAAAACTTGGGATACTGAATTAAATGGGCTGGAAAAAATAGCCAGAAAGTTACGCTCTGGAAAAAATAAGCCTCCTTTATACAGCCCCGTTTTTTCGATCATCAAGGCTTCCATTGCATTAGGCAGTTTAGTTATTTCAGGTTCAAATAATAAAACAGCGTTATGGAAAGCCTATGGTGTACTGGTGAGAGCATTAAATAAATTTCATACCATTTTAGACCGCATGGATTAGCTGAAAGCTCAGTATAAGACCTCCTAAGAAGAACGCCTTATACACCCTTATTATGACAAATAAATGACAAAACAAAGAATGACCTGATTTTATAAGATTAAATTGTTAAAATTATGGGTTTTGCAGCTAATAAAGTCATTATGAAAAAACACTCCACACTTCCCAAGGAAGGAATCGACGGTCTAAAAGAAAATTGGCGCAGTGATTTACAAGCTGGTTTTTTTGTCTTTCTTATTGCCTTACCTTTATCTTTAGGTATTGCCATAGGATCTGGCTTTCCACCGTCAGCGGGTCTTATTACTGCCATTGTTGGCGGCCTACTGGTTTCCCGCGTGAATGGTTCTTATATTGTCATTAATGGCCCGGCAGGCGGCTTGATTGTCGTTATGCTGGCTGCTGTGGAATCATTGAGTGATGGGGATATGCTATCAGGCTATCGTTATACGCTCGCGGCCGTTATGATTACAGGCTTATTCCAAGTCATTATGGGGCGCTATAAACTGGGCAGCTTAAGTGCTTTTTTTCCTGCTCCCGTGGTACACGGAATGCTGGCGGCAATGGGAATCAGCATTATGGCCAGACAGGTTCACGTTATGTTAGGTGTGACTCCCGAACCCGGCAGTCTTTTTTCCTCAATAGCGCAAATTCCAAACAGCCTATTAAATTCACACCCTGAAATTGCAACGATAGGCTTAATCTCTTTTAGTATTTTATTTATCTGGCCTTTTTTAAAACAAACCAAGCTAGGTAAAATTCCTGCGCCTATCATCGTGCTTATAGTCGGCATGGGTCTAGCGCAATTTTTTGGTATTCAACATGAGCATTATCATTTTTGGCAAGCTGACTTACATGAGCATTTAATCTCACCTCCTTTTCTGGTAGAGATTCCTACTCACGTTTCTGAATACTTTTACCTTCCTGATTTTTCAAAGATTTTAACCTTTGAATTTTGGGTGGCAACAATCACTATTTGTATGGTCGCTAGTCTTGAGAGCGTATTAAGTGCTACCGCCGCCGAAAAAGTAGATCCTTATAAAAGATCGACTGACTTAGACCGTGATTTATCAGCTGTTGGTATAGGCAATGTTATTTCAGGTTTTTTGGGCGGCTTGCCCATGATTGCCGAGTTCGTCCGTAGCTCTGCCAATGTTGAAGGGGGAGCACAAACAGGCTGGGCTAATTTCTTTCACGGCCTGATATTGCTCATTTTTGTGGCTCTATTTCCCCATTTCATTCACAATATCCCGCACGCTTCTTTAGCGGCTTTACTGGTTTTTGTCGGCTACCGTCGCGCAACACCACAAGTATTTGCCAGTGTCTTGGCCATAGGAAAAGACCAGCTATTTTTATTTGTAGTCACTATTTTAGCCGTGTTAGAGACTAATTTATTGGTCGGGGTGTTTTTTGGTGTCTTTGTTAAACTATTACTTCATGTGTCGCGCGGTGTCTGGTTAAACAATCTATTTAAAATTCATTTTACGATTAAAGAAAAAGGAGATCATGTGACAGTGAAACTAATCGGTTCTGCTTTATTCTCTAATTTCTTACCGTTTAAAAAAGCAGTCGATAATATAGAGCCGGGTAAGAAAATCACCTTTGATTTTTCTCAAGGTTATTTAATAGATCACTCAATATTAATTTATATCAACGAATTCAGCGTACGTTATGCGCTCACGGGCGGATCTTGCCGGAATGTAGGGCATGCATTAGAAAAGTATTCTGACCATGATTTAGCCGTGCGATTAATGACGGCAGATGATAGAAAATAGCGACGTATAGATTCTCAGGTAAATAACTTCTACACTTTTTATTGGTATGTCATAGGGTGTGCTGAGGCACGAAGCGCACCTTTTAGCGCGATGCGCTTCGTGCCTCAGCACATCCTATCATTCAAAGTGGAAATTTAATTTCTGAGAGTCTATAGTATAAGTTGGGTTACATTTTTTACTTGGTAAAAAATGTAGCCCACCCTTTATAAACACAAAACAGACTATGCCCGCGCAAGAAAATCATTTTACCCATTTTAAAGAATCAATTGATTCTTATCCCTTGCCAGAGCTTTTTACCTTTCCTTTTTACTACCAGCCTCACCCCTTGTGTTTATTGGCTGCAAAGGAGCTACAAAGCCATCTTGAAACACAACAGCAATGGCAGCATAATTTTGGTATCACAGGCGATAAAGAAACGGCCATCGGGAAGATGTTTGGTGTTTTACTGGTGCAAAATAAATCCGGTGAAATTGGATATTTAGCAGCGTTTTCAGGAAAAATAGCGGGTAAAAACCAGCTACCAAAATTCGTTCCTCCTGTATTTGATATGCTGGCTGAAGATGGATTTTTTATGGCTGGGCAGTCAGAGATTAATCGCATTAGCGAACAGATTAAACATTTAGAGCAAAACCCTCAGATTGCAGAGCTAGAAACACTTTTAAAGGCTGAAAGAGACGCTTCACTATTGCATATTAAAGCCCATAGAGAGCGCATGATTGAAGGGCGTAAAAGTAGAAAATTCCGCAGGATTACGGCTGAAAAAGAGCTACATGCAGATGATTTTCTACAGTTTAAGGATCAACTGGGTAAAGAAAGTATCCAGGCAAAAAACCAGCTAAGAGATTTAACTATTTACTGGGATGAAAGAGTTCAAACAGCCGAACAAAACCTTCAGCAATGCACTGCTAAGCTCTCTGCTTTAAAAAAACAGCGCAAAGAGCTATCCGCCTCTTTACAGCAAAAGCTTTTTGACCAATATCGCTTTCTGAATGTGAAAGGCATTGCAAAAAGCCTCTGTGATATTTTTAAGGACACGGCTCAGCTTACCCCCCCTTCTGCCGCTGGGGAGTGTGCAGCGCCTAAATTATTACAATATGCGTTTAAATGGGGAATGAAGCCTCTGGCGATGGCTGAATTCTGGTGGGGAGAGTCTCCAAAATCAGAAATCAGAAAACATTTAAATTTCTATACTGCCTGTCACGGCAAGTGCCAGCCTATTTTAGGGCATATGCTTGAAGGAATTAAAATGGATGCAAATCCCTTATTGAGCAATCCTGCGGCAGGAAAAACACTTGAAATTGTTTATCAGGATGAAGTCATGCTGGTGATCAATAAACCCCCTGAGTTTTTATCTGTCCCTGGAAAGAACATAGAAGATTCGGTTTACCTGCGCATAAAACAAAGCTATCCCAGAGCAACAGGACCTCTAATTGTACACAGGCTGGATATGTCTACCTCGGGTTTAATGTTGATCGCCTTGTCTAAGGAAGCGCATAAAAGCCTGCAAAGGCAATTCATTAAGCGCACGATTAAAAAACGTTACGTTGCCTTATTAGAGGGTTTGTTAAAAGGTGATACAGGAATCATTGATTTACCGCTACGGCTTGATTTAGATGACCGACCTCGTCAGCTAGTCTGTCACGAGCACGGTAAACCTGCTAAAACCCAGTGGAAAGTAATAGAGCGAAAAAATAATCAAACCAAGGTTTATTTCTATCCGATAACAGGGCGTACACACCAGTTACGTGTACATTCGGCGCATTTAAAAGGGCTAAATATGCCCATTGTAGGTGATGACCTATACGGAAATAAAGCCAATCGCTTGCACCTGCATGCGGAATATTTGGAATTTAGCCACCCCGTCACTAGAGAGCTAATGAGTTTTCAGCTTGATGCTAAATTTTAATAATATTGCACTGTTCGTCACCCCCGTATATTCATAAAATGCTGGGTTAGGTTATCTGCGCTGCGCTTGCTAATCTAACCCAGTCTACGGTGTAACACATTGTTTACAATGCCTTTAGATTTTAACTCAATGATAACTCGGTTCTTGACTATAAAGCTGAGTAAACAAGCGAATCACAGTAAAAATCATGGTCTGGGTCATTTTTATAGAGGGAGCACTGCCCGGTATTTCAGCAGCATAAGCATCAATGGAATCATTCATAAACTTAACCAACCCAGCTTGAGCCA
>WTCN01000063.1 GCA_013138555.1 Methyloprofundus sp.
GGGTATGACAAGTAGAATTCGATGATGTGACTTGGTGTAAAGTCAGTATCACGAACGATAGTTTGATGCCATGTACCATCTTGCTCTGTGAAGTAAGAAGCACCCCAGTAAATAGCCCAACCGTACATTACTAACCATGTCCAGTGAGTGAAATGTCTTCTTAACTCTTCACGAGGAGTGATAGACATAACTTTACGATCACGTGTTTTCCAGATATATCCCCATAGTGTTGAAGCGATTATCACCTCAGCAACTAATTCGATATACAACATATTCATCCAATATGTTTCGAACTCAGGTGCGAATGAATCTAAACCAGCAGACCATCCGTAAACACCTTCGTACCAACGAATAAATGAGTAGAATACCAAATACAACATCCAGCCTGCGATCAGGTTGGTTTTGTTTAGTAGTGGTGCTTCTGAAGCATCAGCTTTCACTGAATCAGTTGTAGCAGCCATTATTACCTCCTAAAAGTAAATATATTTACCTTTCGATCAAGACCGAAAGCATTAAACATCCTGTCACATCAAAATAAATGATGCCTCTCTTCCATTTGAGTGATGACTAGTGTATCAACTTTAAGCATCATGTCAAGATAATCTACACTTCTAATAGCATTGAGTCGATACAAGTTCTATAGTTAGCTGATTTTTTATACTTAGAGAACAAAATAAACCTTTCTAACACCCGCATCCTCCCTGACACCGATGCTTAATTGCTCGTTTTTTATTCATTCATTAAAAGCACCATTAAGTTTAGCAAACTCAGTCAACCGAATATCTGCACTTCTTCAACAGCGCACCTCATCCTGGTTTTCTGTTAGAATACCTAGCATTCCAATACCTAATCACCATTACCATGAAAATTCAAAAAAAGTTCACCCCCCTCATTTTTATTGTAGGTCTCGTTGCTTTAATCCTTTTTCAAAATAAAACCGTTATGCCCACAGTCGAAAAAATCGCTGCTTCTGGCTTATTTTTAGAAGACTCTGGTGATGAAGGAAGCAGAATTGCAACCACCACTAATATGACTAATTACGCTTTTATTCACTGCAACAAAGCAATCAGAGAGGAAATTGATAGTGAAATAAATATTATATTCCCTACTGAGCCACTACAGTCATGGACATTAGGAAATTATAAATATATTGTCAATGCTGAAATTGAAGTAAGCTCTGCAGACGGGTCATCTTTTTTCAAAAAATATGCTTGCCATATTCAGTATGACGAAGGGTCGAACCAAGAAGGCGTAATGGACTCTGACAATTGGACAATAAACGGACTATCTGGAATTTCCGGCACCTAGGTCGATTTTATGAATGACACATAAAATGCGTTATTTAGGACTTAAATAGGACGACTAAGCACTGGCTCGGCACCACAGGTCCTGAAGGCGTTACACCTAATACTACCTTGTGCCGGCCTTTTCATACGCTTCTATTTTATGTTACCAGCTCTTAGAGCTTCAAACTTAGAGCAACTTTTTCATTGACAACTTTTGACTTGTAAACATTTACTGCCCCCTGATCTTGTTGCAGGAACCAATCTAAACCCTTTTCCGCCAAAAGCTGAATATAAGCCAACGATACACTGCATAGCGCTATTGTCGAAGAACGCGGATAAGCACCTGGCATATTCGCCACACAGTAATGCGTCACACCATACTTAATATAAACAGGTTTATCATGCGTCGTTGCCTTTGAAGTTTCAACGCAGCCTCCTTGATCAATACTGACATCCACCACAACTGTCCCTTTGCCCATTGTTTTCACCATGCCTTCAGTGACGACGTGTGGTGCTTTTTGCCCTGTCTTTAACACTGCCCCAATGACAAGATCTGCATCAAGACAATGCCTGGCAATTATAGCTTCTTCCGTGTATAGGTACTCAACCCCCTCAAGCCCTCCTGAGAGCTGCTGCCCCACCTTATCTCTACACAGTCCGGCGAGAAATACATTTGCCCCCATACTATTCAAAGTCCGCGCAGCATGAAAACCAACAACCCCATCACCTATCACCAGTACTTTGCCGTGCCTCTTAGTCAGTACCATACCCAGTTGCATTCCATTACCCTGGTTAAACTTTGCCAAATAATAACTACCGACTAAAGCTGCCATATTCCCTGCTATTGCACTCATCGGAGCCAGAATAGGTAAGCCTCCTTGTTGATCCTTTAAGGTTTCATAGGCAATAGCGGTCGTACCACTTTTTATTAAACGATAAGTAAGTTCTTTTTCAACGCCAGCCAAGTGTAAAAACGTAAATATTATTTGACCTTGTAGATAATGATACTCTGAACTGAGTGGCTCTTTCACTTTAATAACCAGCTGAGCCGCCCACGTCTGTTCAGCTGAAACAATTTCTGCCCCACATTGCAGGTATTCCTGATCGGCAAATCCCGAACCTAAGCCGGCACCTTTCTCTACCAGAACTTCATGCCCTGCCCTGACCAGTTCCAGCACACCCGCTGGCATTATCGCGACCCTATACTCCTGTATTTTAATTTCCTTAGGTACACCGATAATCATTCTGTTCGCCTATTTTCCCGCATGCCGCGCATAAGCCAATGCACCCGACAAAACAATCTGCTCATCCATACAGGCTCGAACAGGAATATTTTGTAATAACTCACGATAGCGCCCTTTATTTAGAAACGCATCAATAAAATAGGCGTGTTTTATTGCAGGCAATAATTTAGGGGTCATACCTCCAGCCAGAACCACTCCCGCATAAGGCAAGCACTTCAGGGCTAAATTTGCAGCTTCCGCAGCATAAATCTGGCAAAATATTCTTACCGCTTCTTTACATATCGGATCGGATCCAGCCAGACCAGCACTACCAATGACAGCCGCAGGGTCAGACAGCACCATTATTTCTTCTACCTGCTCACTCACAGACATAATGCCTAAAGATTTTAGATATTGATAAATATTGTACAGCCCTTCTCCCGAAACCAGCCGTTCATAGCTTACATGCCCATGGTATTTATCCCTTAAAAAAACCAGCAGCTTATCCTGTTCTGCATTTTGTGGGGCAAAATCAGTATGCCCACCCTCAGTAGCAACGGCAGTGACATGCTCACCATCCTTGATTAACATTGCCTCACCCAGGCCAGTACCGGCAGATAGTATAGCGATATTTCCTGGTTTTGATTTTGCCTTAGCGTTTATTTCTACAAACCTATCTTCACCTAAATACCTGACTCCCCAGGCAGTCGCTTCAAGATCATTAAGCAAATATACTGCACTGATACCGCTTGCTTTCTGTATCTCAGTGACGCTCAAACTCCAGGATAAATTAGTAATGTGACAAACCTCACCTACTACTGGGCCTGCCACACCCGCACAAGCACTGGTCACTTGTGCATAGGTTTGCTGATCCGCAAAATCGGTTAAAATTTCTGCAATACTTTTATAAGCCGCGCTTTGGTACTTTTTTTCTTTACATACTCTCCATGTATTTTCTTGTTGCTCAAATAAAGCAACAAGCGTTTTTGTACCGCCAACATCAATTGCAAGAATCATTAGTATTTATCATAAGTGTTGTAGATTTTCATCTGACTGTCTTTATCAAAGGCAATCACTTTAAAAGGAGCTTTCCTATCCCCCATTTCCATACCGGGAGACCCTGTTACCATTCCGGGAACAGCCAGACCTTTTATATTTTCTTTATTTTTCAGCATGCTTTTAATATCACTTGCCGGCACATGCCCTTCTACCACATAACCATTGACAATTGCAGTGTGACACGAAGCCAGGGTAGGGCTAACACCATATTTAGCCTTCACACCCTGCACATCGTCAATAACATTATCAACCACATTGAAATCGTGTTTTTTTAGATGTGCCAACCACTTACTACAACAACCACAAGTTGGGCTTCTATACACAACAATATCCATTTTCGTCTCTTTTAATGCAGCAGGTGGCGCATCCCAAACGCTTTGCCCATAGCTAATATTAATGTTAAAGATTAATAATATTGATATTGCAATTCTTTTCATCATTTCTCCTAGCGGTGATAAGGCACACTTAAATCATGTACCGCATCAACCATTGCCTTAACATGTTCCGGATTAATATCAGGTAATATCCCATGTCCTAAATTAAACACGTGCCCTGACCCTGAACCATATTTTTCCAGTATCATAGCGACCTTAGACTTAATAACTTCGGGATTGGCATACAAGGTAATCGGATCCATATTACCTTGCAAGGCAACACGCTCACCAACCCTGATACGTGCTTGTTGCATATCTGTCTGCCAATCCAGACCTAGTGCATCGTAACCAATACCAGCCATAGACTCTAGCCACTGCCCTCCCCCTTTGCTAAATAGAATAGTGGGAATTTGCTGCCCCTCATATGTCGTATTCAATAGTGAACGCACTTGCTGAGCATAGTGCAATGAAAACTCTGCATACTCTTCCGTGCCTAACGCACCACCCCAGGTATCAAACAGCATAACAGTTTGAGCGCCTGCAGCAATTTGAGCGTTTAAATACGCCGCTACAGACTGGGCTAATTTATCTAGCATTTTGTGCATTAAATGCGGCTGCTCATACATCAAACCCTTTACTTTGGCAAAGTTCTTACTGCTACCACCTTCAACCATATAAGTTGCGAGAGTCCAGGGACTACCCGAGAAACCAATTAACGGCACCCGCCCTTGTAAATTTTTTCTAATGACACGAACCGCATCCATGACATACTTCAACTCCAGCTCTGGATCTGGAATAGGCAGGCGCTCAATATCGGCCGCTGTACGCACCGGACGCTCAAAACGAGGCCCTTCTCCTTCACTAAAATAGAGCCCCAGACCCATTGCATCTGGAATGGTTAAAATATCAGAGAATAAAATCGCCGCATCAAAATCAAACCTCTCTAATGGCTGCAAAGTGACTTCACATGCTAACTGAGGATTCGTGCATAGATTCATGAAACTGCCAGCCTCTGCCCGGATTGCTCTATACTCTGGTAGGTATCGACCTGCTTGGCGCATCATCCATATAGGTGTCTTATCCACAGGTTGTTTTAATAACGCCCGAATAAACCTATCATTTTTTAAATCACTCATTTTTTCTTTTTTTCCTTATTATTTAGTGTTCCATATAACACAATCTTGTCAAGCACAGAGCGCATAGCTGACTACTTAAAGTCTCAGCGACAGCAAAAAACTACCCTATAAAAATTCGCCTCCTGCAAAGCATATTAACAAGTATACTTTTCTAACATGCAAACACTCAAGTGTGTATGGACTTATTGCTCGCGTCCATATTCATTTAATGTCTCAAGTAAAAGCGCTCTTTCTACCCCAACCGGCAGACTTGCTTCACCTATTTTATTAAGCAGAATAAGTCGTATATCACCGTCAACATTCTTTTTATCCACAGCCATCAGGCTTATCATTTCTTCTGCTGACAATTCACTAGGTGGCTCAGTCGGCAACCCTGCCTTTTTAAAAAGCGTAATGATACGCACTACATCGGCATCATTTAACCACCCCAGGCGTCGTGACAAGTCAGCAGCCTGACAGGTTCCTATCGCGACTCCCTCACCATGCAGATAAGTACCATACCCTGCTCCGGTTTCAATAGCATGACCAAAGGTATGACCTAAATTTAGAATCGCACGTATTCCTGATTCTTTTTCATCAGCCGCAACAATTTCCGCTTTATTCTGGCAAGATTGTTCAATAATATAAATTAAAGAGTCTTGATCCCTCGCTAAAATTTTCTCAATATTAGCTTCTACCCATGAAAAAAACTCAGCATCTCGTATTAAGCCATATTTAATCACTTCAGCTAACCCAGCGGATAACTGCCGGTCATCAAGTGTATTAAGCACATTAACATCAATAATGACACTTTGAGGCTGATAGAACGCACCTATCATATTTTTACCTAGCGCATGATTAACCCCTGTTTTCCCGCCTACAGAAGAATCCACCTGCGCCAGCAGCGTTGTAGGAATTTGTATAAAGGGGATACCACGCTGATAACAGGCAGCCGCGAAACCACTTATATCACCAATCACACCACCACCCAAGGCAATTAATGTTGTATTTCGGCTAAACTTGCCAGCTAATAAAGCATCAAAAATGTTTTCCATAATAGCAAGCGTCTTATACTGCTCCCCATCAGGTAAAATCACCTCTTCAAGTTGATATGGCTGTAAGTGCGCCTTAACTTTCTCTAAATACAATGGCGCAACCGTTTCATTTGTCACAATGACAACTTGTTTAGATTTTATATGCCTGGTCAATATATCTGACTTACACAGGTTGTCTACCCCTATATAAATCGGATAACTTCTAGCACCCAACTGAACCTGAATGGTATTCATCATTAATTATTTTTATTGGTATATTCTTTAAGAATTTCTCTCACGACAGCCTTACTCTGCATTTGCCCACTATCTATGACAAAATCGGCACATGATAAATACAAAGACTCCCGCTCATCAATTAATGCCTGGATTTTTTCTCTTGGGTTATCAACATGAAGCAATGGACGCTGGGAATTACGTGAAGTTCGATCTACAATTCTATCTATAGAGCACTGTAGATAGACCACAAAACCATTCTCTTTTAAACGCACTCTATTTTCTTCATTTAAAATTACCCCCCCGCCTGTAGCGAGTACTATCTCATCAAGCTCCACAAGCTCTTTAACCATCTTGTTTTCTCTCAGTCTAAACCCTTTCTCTCCTTCAAATTCAAAAATAGTAGCAATATCAACGCCGGTAATATCTTCAATTGCTTTATCACTATCATAAAATGGTAAACCTAAGGATTTTGCCAGCATCCGCCCTATCGTCGTCTTCCCGGCACCCATTAATCCGATCAAATATATATTTTTTTTATTCATCAACATTTTTTATTCATAAAAAAAGGGGCATTATGCCCCTTTTTCTGTTGTAATTGAAGTGCTACTAACGCATTTTCATCGAATCTTTAATTATTTTTGGCGTAATAAAAACCAATAGCTCTGTTTTAAACTCATTCTCTATCGTTTTTCTAAACATCCAGCCAACTAATGGCAAATCAGCAAACCAAGGCACTGAAGAGAGATCATAAGCAGTATCACCTTCATAAACACCACCTAGAACAACTGTTTCACCATCGTCTATAGTCACACTGGCAGTCACTTCACGCGTATTAATCGCTATACCATCGGGAGTAATCTCTCCGGGTGAGTTCTTTGTAACATGCAAATCCATAATCACACTACCACTCGGCGTAATTTGCGGTGTCACTTCAAGGATAATAGAAGCATCTATAAATTGAGTCTGCGTTCCATTCTGACTAACAGTTTGATAAGGAATCTGCACTCCTTGCTCTATTCTGGCTTCACAGCGATCCGAAGTCAGCACTCTCGGGTTAGAAACAAACTCAGCCTTACTATCATCCTGTAAGGCAGAAATCTCCAGATTTAACACATAGTTCGCCCCACTTGCCAAAGTCATGCCTAATGCACCATAAGGGTTGGATG
>WTCN01000257.1 GCA_013138555.1 Methyloprofundus sp.
GAATTTAGCAATAAAGGCAAAACATTAACCCAGAAAGTGATATTGTTTATGAGTCTTCGCTATACCCTCAAATAAATACATCAACTATGGAAAATAAAAACCAAGATACCGGCATCTCCCTAGAACCTACAAACTCAAATTTGATCTGGCTAGTATGCGCCTTACTCACACTCGTGTTTGCACCAACAATTATCTGGCTTTTCGATCGCTGGACAATGGGAATATGGTATAACGGACACAGTGTTTTAATTGCTGCTGTCGTTATATATCTTATCCGGAAGGAATTGAAGAAAAACAGTCAATTAGCCAAAGGTTCAACACCCTGGGGCTTCGTACTACTCATTCCCGCCCTGTTTTTACATATGCTGGATACTGGCATGCACACTCAGTTACTGTCAGCTGCCGCATTTTTCCTATCTCTCCCAGGACTATCTTTTTTATTTTTAGGCACAGAACGCACAAAAGCCATTCTATTTCCACTGTCTATGCTGCTGTTCACCTTACCTATTCCACTGGCCTTTACCGAATCACTCCACCTTGCACTACGCCATATTGCAACGGATAGCACTGCCTGGCTACTGAATTTCTTTGATATTCCCTACTTCTCATCTGGCACATTAATTCAAATCCCGAATGGCTCTATGGAAGTCGCTGATGCATGCAGTGGGTTCTCCACACTATATGCCACTATAACTATCGCAATACTCACCGCTTATTTATGTCCAAGTATCACTCGGAGAATCCTTATTTTATGCATTGCCACCCCACTTGCCATTGGTGTCAATGTTGTGCGAGTCTTTCTGCTGGCTATGCTGGTTCACTGGTTTGGGATTGGAATACTGGATACTATCATCCATGAAATATCAGGTTTATTAACCTTTGTCATCGCTTTACCTATTATTTTCTGGCTAGGCCAACCCCCCGTTGAAGAATAGACTTATGATATCCACTCGTTACGCAACCCCTGTCATCATTTTATTAGCACTGGCATTGATTCCAACAATACTACACAATTATATCGATGCCAAAATCAATGATGGAAAATCTGTTCATAATATAGCTGTGACACTTAACGACTTCACCTCGATGCCATCAAAACGAAACACCCGCTGGGGTATGGATATTTTTGGCAGTGAAGACTGGTTTGAGCGCGACTACAAAAATGAACAATCCGATAAGGTTCGCTTATTTACTGCCCGTGCTTATAATCATAAACGCCTTTACCATCATCCAGAGCTTGCTTTAACCCATGGTCACAGCCTAAGCAAACAGGAAAACCTGAATTTATCGGGATATCCCGAAATACCCGTACATATATTCAACAATGATAATAAGTCAATACTCGTTGCCTACGTTTTATTGTATAATAATGAATTCGTGGAAAGTCCTATCAAGCACCAGCTAGGTGACTCGCTTAGATTACTCGTTAATGCAAAAAAGCCAATGACATTATTTTATGCTTCGCAATTGGGATTATCCCCTGATACCCAATTTAATCAATCGTCTGTTGCATCCCTATTATCATTAGCTATTCAAAGCTTTCAGTCACAAACTAAAAATCAAATCGACTGACTCGTCACAATAATTTCCTATGGAAGGACTGCAGCATACCCCCTCTAACCTAGTTAGAAAATTAAAACGCTATATAGAAACTAAACACTCGTTATTCTGCTCAATACTCACCAAGCATGAAAGACTCCCCCTATCATAATGACTCAAGGTAAGACCTGTGAAACAAAGGCTACATAGACTGATTCGACCACTCATTTGGTCCATCATTGCAACTATGGCACTTTACAGTGCCTCATTATTTATGAGTGACCTGCAATCTATTGGCACAGCTGTTGCAAGACTCGGTGGAATAGGCTGGCTTACGATCCTCGGCTTATCTCTGGTTAACTATGGCCTACGCTTCATACGCTGGCAGAACTACCTATCCCTGTTCAATCACCATGTCCCTGTATGTATTAGCTTAGCCTACTATCTTGGCGGCTTTGCCTTTACCACGACACCTGGCAAGACAGGCGAGCTAATTAGATCCCGCTATCTCCAGCAGCACGGTGTGAGTTACATGCATAGCATGGCTGCTTTCTTCTCGGAACGCTTTCTAGACCTGATAGCAATGGTGCTACTCGCGCTCTCATCTGCATTTATCTTTCCAGATGCGCGCATCCCTATTACTGTCCTCGCTACGCTCAGCATCGGACTACTCCCTTTATTACAAAGTAATATTGTTTACAGACTGCTTAACCATCTAAACGCCCGTATCCCATCCGAGCGAATTCAAGCGATTGGCAAGCACTTTTTAAGCCTATTACATTCCGCATCAAAACTTTTAAGTTCCGGAACTTTGTTCATCGGATTATTTCTTGGCTTGCTTGCCTGGGCAGCAGAAGCCATTGCCTTTCATTTGATACTGGTCTATCTTGACGTGGCTTTATCCCCTATGCTGGCGGTGAGCATTTATGCCATTAGCGTCCTGGCTGGTGCGCTATCTCTTATCCCTGGTGGCCTAGGAACAACAGAAGCAACCATGGGAGCTCTGTTAATGCTGGTCGGAATAGACCCGGCCACTGCTATTGCTGCAACGATAATCTGTCGACTTTCGACCCTCTGGTTCGCTGTCGGCATTGGTTTTGTGATCATTATCATACTCGAATCGCGTACAGGAAAAATTCCTGACCATCAAGCGACACGTAGCTCAATACAACCGAGCTCGAAAAATAAATAAATCGCCAATGAAAGAATCACTGAATACCCCACCCCCTCGCCCTTTGTGTGTTGACCTAGACGGCACACTAATATGGAGCGATCTTCTTGTGGAATCAATCTTTGCTCTCCTCAAAATCAACCCACTCTATCTGTTCCTGCTTCCAGTCTGGTTGCTAGAAGGCAAAGCACATCTTAAGCAGCAACTTGCTAACCGCGTAGAGCTAGATGTCAGCCTATTGCCTTACAACCAGCCCTTTATTGAGTATTTAAAACAAGAACGCGCCGCAGGTCGCCAGATTATTCTTGCGACCGCTTCAAACATCAAACTTGCCCAACAGGTTGCTTTTTATCTAGATCTCTTTGATAGCATCCTCGCAAGTGATGCTCAAACTAACTTGTCCAGCAGGCACAAACTCAAACGACTGGAAGACGTTTTTGGTAAGAACAACTTCGACTACGCTGGCAACGCCAAAGCCGACCTTCCTATCTGGGAGCAGGCGGGTGAGGCTATTGTGGTTAATCCTGAACGCGGAATTCTACGCGCCGCGACTCAAGTAGCGCAGGTCAGTAAGGTTTTTCCAGCCAGAGAGGTTTGCATTAAAGACTACATCAATGCAATGCGCCTATATCACTGGCCTAAAAATCTATTGATATTTATCCCCATCGCCCTTGCCCACCAGACTAGCGAAGCGGGTATGCTACTCAATGCAATGCTCGCATTTCTAGCCTTTGGTTTCTGTGCTTCTAGTGTGTATTTGCTGAATGACTTATTAGACCTGTCGGCAGATCGAAACCACCCCACTAAACGCAACCGCCCCTTCGCTGCCAGCCGTATCAATATCATCTATGGCACCGCCCTTATTCCTATTTTACTCGTCATAGCATTCGCTATCGCTCTATTGCTCCCGCTTAAATTTCAGCTATTGCTTGGACTATACTACCTTTTAACATTAAGCTACTCACTCTGGTTCAAGCGTGCGGCACTCATCGATGTCATGGTGCTAGCCAGTCTCTACACACTGCGTATCTTCGCTGGCGCAGAGGCAGTCCCCGTCAGCATTTCTTTCTGGCTATTAGCTTTTTCCATGTTTTTATTTCTCAGCCTGGCATTGGTCAAACGTTACACCGAACTCAATCAGCACTGCGAAGAAAACCAAGGGCAAGCATTAGGCCGAGGTTATTATCAGGTGGATATGGAAACGCTGGCACATTTCGGCAGTACCAGTGGTTACATGTCAGTCATGGTACTCGCTCTTTACATTAATAGCCCAGAAGTAAAGCTATCATATACACACCCTGAGGTCATCTGGTTTTTATGCCCTCTGGTGCTCTATTTCATTAGCCGGGTTTGGCTAATGGCACGCCGTAGTGAGTTATCCGAGGACCCGGTGGTTTTTGCCACAAGAGACCGGCGTACCCAGTGGCTTGTATTCCTAGGTACTTTGCTGCTATGGCTTGCCACATGAGCAATAAAAATCGCTATGAATCCTGGGGGCGCTATCCGAAAACCACACAAGAGGCAGTCCACCTCTATCGTAGTGATGCTACGCTAACATTACCTGACCAGGCGAATAAGACCGCCTTACCCTTTGGTAATGGGCGCAGCTATGGTGATGTCTGCCTTAATGATCACGGCACACTTATTGATTGTCAGAAGCTTAACCAGATTATCAGCTTTGATGCCGAAAGCGGCCTATTACTCTGTGAGTCCGGGGTATTGTTAGCGGATATACTCAAGCTTATTGTCCCCAGTAACTGGTTTTTGCCAGTCACCCCCGGCACCCAGTTTGTGACAGTCGGCGGGGCGATCGCCAATGATGTTCATGGCAAAAATCACCATCGTACCGGCACGTTTGGTAAGCATGTACTGTGCTTTGAACTACTACGCTCTGATGGCAGCCGCATTTGCTGCTCCGCACACGAAAACCCGGAATGGTTTCAAGCCACTATTGGTGGCCTTGGACTAACGGGAGTCATTAGCTGGGCAAAGATTCAACTGAAACCTATCGCCAGCCCCTATATTGATCAGGAAATCATTCGCTACGCTAACCTGAGCGAATTTTTTTCACTTTCTCAAGAGTCGGATACTCGCTTCGAGTACACCGTCGCGTGGGTAGACTGCCTAGCTCAAGGCTCCAAACTGGGACGTGGATTATTTTTTCGGGGTAACCATGCCAAGGTAGCAAACACTCAAGTCATCAAGCCACCCGCCAAGCACTTAAGCTTTCCTATCGACCCACCTTTTTCGCTAATAAATAACAGCAGCTTATGGCTCTTCAATACGCTTTATTATCATAAGCAGATGAACGCTCGCAGTCAAAAACAGGGACATTACCAGCCGTTTTTCTACCCCCTTGACAGTCTCCAGAAATGGAATCGTATTTATGGGCACAAGGGACTGCTTCAGTACCAGTGCGTTATACCCCATATGAATGCAGAAGCAGGCATCAGTGAGATATTAAAACATATCGCAGCTGCGCGTTGTGGATCATTTCTTGCCGTGCTTAAGGTCTTTGGCGAGATAAATTCCCCGGGACTACTATCATTCCCGCGTCCAGGCGTTACTTTAGCCCTGGACTTTCCGAATCAGGGTCAGGCAACATTTGCTTTACTTGAACGCCTGGATGCATTAACACGCGATGCAGGCGGAGCCGTCTACCCAGCCAAGGATGCCAGAATGAGTGCACAAAGTTTTCAATCCTATTACCCCCACTGGCAGCAACTAAGCCCCTTTATAGACCCTCGTTTCTCTTCAAGTTTCTGGCGACGAGTGACGGCTCAATAAGAGTGAATCGGGTATTGCACGCACAGCTTAGTCAGGCCAGCCAGGGCCGTTTGTCACTTTCAAAATTACATATCAGAAAATTCAGAGAACCACCTTTATGAGTCATACAATAGAAAAAATCCACACGCCAAAGCTCATCGGAGTAGAAGCCGCAAAAAAACTTGATGTAAAAGAGCTGACTGATTTATTTCATGCGCACATGAATCCGGGGCAATATCACTTCCTTAAGCTACTAGGCTTTCATAAGGTATTAATTGATCGCGCCGAGGGGATGTATTACATTGAGCGCACTGGGCGGCGAATACTGGACTTCTTTGGCGGCTTCGGTGCGCTTGCACTAGGGCACAACCACCCTCGAATCCTTGCAGCACGGCAGCACTTTCAGGACGAATCCCGGCATGAAATCGCGCTTACCTTTATATCCCAATATGCCTGTGCACTCTCCAGCAACCTTGCAGCCATTGCTCCCGGTGATCTTGATATGGTTCTTCTCGGCTCCACAGGATCAGAAGCCGTCGAAGCTGCCCTTAAACTCGCTGAGCAGTTTCACGGCCCAGAACGCTCAACGGTCGTTTACGCGACACAGGCATTTCATGGCAAGACACGCGGCGCACTCTCAGTCACCGACTCAGAGTTTTACCAGTCAACATTCAAGCTACTGGAAAACAACATACGCGTTCCGTTTGGCGACCTTGATGCCTTAGAACAGACATTTACGCAGGATCATTCCATAGGCGCACTCATTCTGGAGACAATACAGGGCGGTGCAGGCATCGTGACGGCCCCTGTTGAATACTGGCAGGGAGTACGTCAGCTTTGTGACCGCTATGATGTACTGTGGATCGCTGATGAGGTACAGTGCGGAATGGGCCGTACAGGGCGCTTTTTCGCTTTCGAGCATGCCGGGGTTATCCCTGATATTGTCACGCTTGCCAAGTCTTTGGGCGGAGGTAAAAGCGCCATGGCAGCCATGATCGCACGCCGCCCTGTCTACATGCAGGCCTACGGCACACCTAAAACAGCCCTGATCCACGGCCCCTCAACCTTTAGTGGTATCGGAGAGGCCTGTGTGACTGCGATAGAAACACTGAACACGCTTTACGATGAAAACTGTATTGATAATGCTGCCATTCAGGGCAGCTATTTAATTCAGCGCCTGCAGTTACTTGCCGAGAAATATCCGAAACTTATCAAAGAAGTACGTGGACAAGGTCTTATGGTAGGGCTAGAATTCCATGATTTTAGTAAAACGATGCCTTATGGTATCGAAAACATGATTTCACTACTTGATGAAAAGCTCAAAGGGAGTCTGTGCGGTTTTATTGGTAGCTTATTACTCAAAGACTACGATATACTCGTTGCCTTTACAGAGTATAATCGCAACGTCATTCGCCTGGAGCCCCCCCTTATTGTTACCCGTGAACAAATCGACACTTTTGTAGACGCATTGGATGACCTACTATCACGCGGGATAATACGCATCGTCACCCACTATATCAAAGTTGTTTTGAACGGCATTCGATAAACGACTGCGTTACAATATAATCATCCTTTCTAAAGTCACCCTATAAAAATAGAAAACATGGCGGTAATAAACCGGAATATACTATTTACTTGGTTAAAAACTCATGGAATTGCTCTTCTAATATTAGCACTAGCCACTGCCGCCATGTTTCTAAACAGCCCACATATGGGCAATTTTTCATGGAGTGAAACCTCACGAAATGCCCTTAACGGGGTTTTTGTCAGGGATTTTATCCGTGACTTTCCCATCAGTGATCCAGTCGGCTATGCAACACAATATTATCTTAAGTATCCGGCGCTAACTATCCTGTTCTACCCACCACTGTTCTATTTTCTCAGTGCCCCCTTTTATAGTTTATTTGGCGTATCCCACACGACAGCTTTAATCCCCGTTATGCTGTCTTATTTCGCACTAGGTGCCGGCACTTATTTTTTGTGCCGCCGCTGGTTCAGCTGGGGGGTCGCCGTTGGCGGTGCGCTGTTGCTTATGGGGGCTCCTGAGATTGCCTTATGGAGCCGCCAGGTAATGCTGGATATTCCCTGTTTTGCATTCCTTGTATGCGCGGTATGTTTCCTGTTTCGTTATCTCGACTCCCATAAACCAAGTGATATCTATATAGCGACACTCTTGTTTCTCTGTGCACTCTACATAAAGCAGACGGTTATCTTTATGGGAATGGTATGGGTCACTGTTTTTTTTCTCTGCCATGGACGTAAACTTCTTAGCGTACGACACATATGGTTTGTTAGTGCCGGATTTGTCATCGGCCTGATTCCCCTCATCATCATCACAGTTAAGTTCGGAGCGCAAAATATTGAATCGGTTCTGGATAGTAGCAATCCAAACGTAGCCTCTTCAGCACTTTATGAATGGGTCTGGTATATGATGCAATTTCCAGCCCAGCTTGGCTGGCCAGTCATTATACTAGCTATTGCAGGTCTCTTATTGAGCCTATTAAGCAAAACTAATCGCCTCCCCAAACGAGACATGATAGTTCTTGGTATATGGTTTCTAACTGGCTATCTCTTTTTCAGTGCCATAGACCTAAAAGGAGCACGACTGGATATTTTTATTTTCCTCCCTCTTGTCATCATCGCACTGCTTCCTATTGAGCGTTTGATATCTGGGTCACTCAAACCTATAGTATCAATTACACTAGGTATCAGCATGGTCATTATCACGCTGATGACTCAGCTCGTCCCTAAGGTTTCGGGCTATAAACAAGCCGTAGATGTCATCGCTGATATTGCCCATAAAAACTCTGTGGTACTATTCTCAGGCTATCGCGATGGGTCATTTATTTTCAATATGCGTGCGCGCGAAGACCGGCATGACCTAAGCATACTTCGGGCAGATAAAATACTGCTTGAAGTTAAACTACAACGAAAATCCGGAGTGATCGAAAAGGGCTACTCCGAAGATGAAATTGCCAACATGCTGAATAACTACGGCGTTCATTATATAGTGGCACAAAGTGATTTCTGGACCGATATTGAACAAATGGCCAGGTTACAACGTGTCTTACGCTCGGATCGATTCGAAGAAATCATGAGAATTCCCACGCGCTCAAATTACAATAACAAAGACCGAGAACTTCGAATCTATCGTAATCTAGGTCAGGTAGCAGAAAATCCGCCAGAAATGAATATGTGCCTGAAAATTATCGGACATTGTATTTCGGGTGCTGTTGGTGATAAATGACAGCTATCAAGCAGCATAGGTTAGGTTACGAATAACCCAACAAACATTGATAAATCGAGGCATCTATTGGGCACTAAGCATTCTCTCCAGTAGCTGTATTTTTATACGTAAGATCAAATTTTTTCTGATAGATACGGTTTTGATCAAGGTCAAAAATCTCTAGTTGCCAAATTTCATTTCCCTTAACTTCCTTAAACTCCCTCAATAATCGCCACCCCCTGGAAGGCATTCCATATAAAATAATATTTTGCACCTGCTTAGTAAGCCCTTTGGAATCAGTTTTCGTCCACCTGACCGCAACTGCAACTCTATCTTGCAGTCTATTTAAACCAGGAACATCTATTTCGAAAATAACCCCGAAATAAGCTAGCTCATCGTTAATAAATGCGAGTTTTCTTTTAGAGCTAATCAACCGGTATTGGCTTTCACGATATATATTTTTGCTCACTTTATACTTAAAGGCTCCTTCTTCTGGACCCTCAATAGATACTTCTGTTCTATTGAGCTCATAAAGTTTGCTAGCGAAGCTTTTGACCATATTAAGTTCTTGACGAGATAAATGAGCGTCAATAATAATCCACGCTAATGCACTGCGAACTAAACCTTCAGCTGTATTAAGCCTAGCTTGCGAATGATCTTTATATTGCTTTAGATCCATCAGTTGAATGCATTTTTCAACATCCTTGTACTGACTAGGTGCTGTGCAATAAAATCTAGCAAGCCTTATATTATTAAAGGGTATAGGCTCTATTTCCTGAGCTTTTATAAGATTTTCGTAGGCCTTTTCCCAGTCCTGCGCTAAATAGTTTCCCTCCATGTACATCTTTCCTAATTGGCCATAGGCCTGGGCACTCCCCAATTCTGCACTTTTCTGATAAAACTCTAGTGCTTTATCCATATCTTTTTTAACTTGCTTACCTTCCTGGTAATAAGCACCGATATTAAAAATTGCCCTTGGGTGTTTATAGTTTGCTGCTAGCTTATAGTACTGAAAAGCTTTTTCAGGGGAGTTTATTACCTTGCTATACAAGCTATACCCGTCAGCTATATTCATAAAATCATTTGCTATCGCTGTTATACCATTTTTATTAAGATCGCGAATATCCGGCAATTTCAGATTTAATATACGCATTAAATAATCACTTGTTATCGCTGCTTCATGCTTATTACCAAACCATGCAGGGTGACCATGTCCGGTATTATTGTAAAACATCGTTTCAACAGGGTGACCCGTTCTATTCAGAATATAATTAAATCTATTTGAGTGCTCAAAATCTGCAATATCATCATCTTTTCCAGCGATTAATAAAATGGGGGCTTTAAGTTTTTTATATAAATACAGGGGAGAAAACTTCGTCATTGACAAGCTATATTTCCCAACCGTTTTTGCCATATTTTTACGGTGCTCTGAGCTCGAACGGTAATTACTCGTGTTAAACAGCAGCGGTAAATCATAAATCCCAAATGCACCGATGACACAATCATATTGCTCTGGATGTTTAATAGCCAACATTGCTGCGGAATAACCACCATAACTAGAGCCAATCGAACACATATATTTAAAATCGTATTTTTTTCTGACCTGCTTTACGATTGTCGTTATATCCTCTTCAATAAGACGACCAAACTGTCCTACCCCCTGTTCTTGAAATTTTTTCCCAAAGCCGGAAGAGCCTCTAAAATTAACACGCAATACGGAAAACCCCCTGCTGGCATAATACTGAACTTCTTTATTAAAACTATCATCCTCTTTTATACCTATCGGACCGCCATGAGGCATAACCAAAAGTGTTGCATAATCCAGATCTGTTGCTAATGTAAGAAAAGCTTCTATATCCGTGCCGTCTTTTGACTTAGCGAGTATAGTCTGAGTCGGTGAAAATTCCTGACCGGCAAGCTCTGGATAGGAATTCAGTAGTCGATTGAGTCGCCCATCTTTATCTCGGTATATAAAATATTCCCCTGGTTCATCAGAACCATTGACATAAAGAAGGTGTAGACCACTACTGGGTGAGTGTTCTACAAAATAAGCCTCCTTGTTTTTGAAAGTATTAGCCAGTTTTTTAGCCAAGTGAACACTTCCTTTATCAAAATATTGCCTTTTACTTAAGCCATGTTCACTATAGCTAACTGAATGTAGTTCTCCTGCCTTGCTTATATCTGCGGACAATAGATCATATTCTGGGTGTTGATAAAGGACTTTTCCGAGTGCTTGATTTTCTATATTAAATTCTTGCAAAACGAGGCTCTTCTCCGGTCTTGTGAGTGCATTTATGCTCAAACATAGAACATACTACGATCATCTGGAACAGAAGTTTGCCTGATTTTTAATTTAAAATATTCTGTATCTCGAATGCCTCTGGCTCGTTT
>WTCN01000317.1 GCA_013138555.1 Methyloprofundus sp.
GACGAGTAACAATGCAAGAAAATTACAAACCACTAGAAATTGAGTCTGAAATACAGGCGCAATGGGAACAATCAGGCGTATTTCAGGCTTCTGATGACCAGAATAAAGAAAAGTATTATTGCTTATCAATGTTTCCTTATCCTAGTGGTCGACTGCATATGGGACATGTGCGCAATTATACGATTGGCGATGTCATCAGTCGTTATCAGCGTATGCAAGGCAAGAATGTGATGCAGCCGATGGGCTGGGATGCCTTTGGTTTGCCCGCAGAAAATGCAGCGATGAAGCATAATGTTCATCCTGCTGAATGGACTTATGAAAATATAGACTATATGCGTGAGCAGCTAAAACAATTGGGTTTTGGTTATGACTGGAGTCGAGAATTAGCCACTTGTGATCCGAGTTACTATCGCTGGGAGCAATGGTTTTTTTTACAGTTACTGGAAAAAGGTCTGGTTTATAAAAAAACCTCGGCAGTCAACTGGTGCCCTCATGACCAGACTGTTTTAGCCAATGAGCAGGTTATTGATGGTTGTTGCTGGCGCTGTGATACCGCGGTTGAGAAAAAAGATATTTCGCAATGGTTTTTAAGAATTACCGCTTATGCAGATGAATTATTGACTTCACTGGATAAAATGCCTGGCTGGCCGGAACAGGTCAGAACCATGCAGACAAACTGGATAGGGCGCTCTGAAGGTCTGGAAATGAGCTTTACGGTGGAGGGTATGGAAGCCGTCGAGATTTATACCACCCGCCCTGATACTTTAATGGGGGTAACTTACCTAGCCGTTGCAGCGGAACATCCTTTAGCCTTGCAGGCCGCAAAAGAGAGTGCCGAGATTGCTGCTTTTCTGGAAGAGTGCCGACATACGGAAACCTCGGAAGCCGCTTTGGAAACCATGGAAAAGAAAGGGGTCGATTCAGGTGTTAAAGCGCAACACCCTGTGACGGGAGAGCTTGTGCCTGTCTGGATTGCTAACTTTGTATTAATGGGCTACGGTACTGGGGCGGTGATGTCCGTGCCTGCACATGACCAGCGTGATTATGAGTTTGCAAAAAAATACGCCATAGCCATAAAGCAGGTGATTTTCGCCGCAAATGATAGCGATGATAGTATTGACGAACAAGCGTTTACCGAGAAAGGTGTTTTGCAAAACTCGGCTGAATTTGATGGCCTGAGCTCGGCTGAAGCGGCCAGTGCTATTGCTGATAAATTAGAAAGCCAGGGTAAAGGACAGCGTAAAACTAATTTTCGTTTACATGACTGGGGAGTTTCCAGACAGCGTTACTGGGGTGCACCGATTCCGATTATCTATTGTGATGACTGTGGAACGGTTCCCGTGCCAGAAACGGACTTACCTGTTGAATTACCCAAAGATGTAGTTTTAGATGGGTCAAATTCACCGCTAGTGACGCATGATGCTTTTTTACATGTCGATTGTCCTCAGTGTGGTAAAGCTGCTAAACGTGAAACGGATACCTTTGATACCTTTATGGAATCATCTTGGTATTTTGCGCGTTTTGCCAGTAGCAAGGCCGAGTCTATGCTGGATGAAAGTGCTAAATACTGGTTGCCCGTTGATCAATATATCGGGGGTATCGAGCATGCGATTTTACATTTACTCTATGCGCGGTTTTTTACTAAATTAATGCGCGATGAAGGTTTGTTAGTCTGTGATGAACCGTTTAAAAACCTATTGACACAGGGGATGGTGTTAATGGATGGCAGTAAAATGTCTAAATCTAAAGGCAATACCGTCGATCCACAAGGCTTAATTGCTGAATACGGAGCTGATACTGTACGTTTGTTTATTATGTTTGCAGCCCCGCCAGAGCAGTCTTTAGAATGGTCGGATAGTGGTGTTGAAGGAAGTTTTCGATTTTTAAAACGTCTATGGCGACAAGTGCACTTACATGTTGAGGCAGGAAAAAAGACGACAGTACTTGATAAACAAAGTTTAACGGGTGCTGAAAAAGAGCTGCGCAGACATATACATCATGCGATTGAAAAAGTAACGGATGATATTGGCCGCAGACACCATTTTAATACGGCGATAGCGACTAATATGGAGCTATTAAATACCTTGTCCAAATTTAAGGGGGAAGGGGAGAGTAGTGATGCAATCCATCAGGAAGCATTAGCAGCCATTGTATTAATGCTGTTTCCTATTGTGCCGCATATCTGTCAGCAATTATGGCAGGATTTGGGTATGACAGAGGATATTAATTGTCTTTGGCCTGTGTTAGATAAATCTGCATTAGTACAGGATGAGCTGCAGATGATCGTGCAGGTGAATGGTAAATTACGCGGTAAAATCAGGGTTGCCTCGGATGCGAGCAAAGAGTCTATTGAAGCACTTGCTTTAGCTGAGCCAAATGTGCAACGCTTTCTTGACGGTAAAGCTGTGAAAAAGCTGATTGTTGTGCCTAAAAAGCTGGTGAGTATCGTTGTTTAATTCATTTGCAATAAAGACGACGCTCAATAAAATTAGCGTTTTGCTATCGGTTGTTTTTTTGCTCACCGCCTGTGGCTACCACCTACGCGGTGCCATTGAGTTGCCAGAAGCTCTGCAAAAAATGTATGTGCGTGGCGCTTCGGCGGAGTTGTCGGATGCCATTAAACAGGCGTTCAGGTCTACTTCAGGCGAGTTAGTCAACAATGCAGCCGATGCAGGTATGATATTAAACGTGATAAATGAAGAGTATCATCGCAGAACCGTCTCAATTAGTGCATCAGGCTACTCTAATGAGTATGAGCTTATTTATCGTCTGGTTTTTGATTTAATTGACCAACAGGGTAATGAGCTGGTTTCGGCACAAATAATAGAGGTGAGTCAGGTGTATTTTAATGAGCAAAGTAGTGATACCGTTCTCTCTAAGGAAAATGAAGAGAAGGTGTTGCGCAAAGAGCTCTATATCAAAGCGGTACGCTCGGTGATTGAAAGGGCGCGCGCCGAGTTAAAGAAGTCATTACAGTAATATGTGGTTAAAGGCAGAACAGCTACCCTCGGCACTAGCAAAGCAACTCGCCCCTATCTATTTTCTTAGTGGTGATGAACCCTTACAATTAGGTGAGGCCGCTGATGCAATAAGGCGGGCTGCTAAAAAAGCGGGTTATGACAGCCGCGAGTTGTTAACTGTTGATGCCAGCTTTTCCTGGGGTGACTTCCTGCAAGCAGCTGATTCTATGTCGATTTTTTCGCAAAAGAAAATTATTGATTTGCGACTTCCCTCAGGCAAGCCAGGAGCCGAGGGAAGTAAGGCTTTAGTTAATTATTGCGCACGATTGCCAGAAGATACGCTGTTATTAATTACTGCAGCTAAGCTGGAGGCCTCTGCTAAAAAGTCAAAATGGCTGATGACGCTGGAGAAGCAAGGCGTTGCTATCCAGGTCTGGCCTTTAGCGGGTGCAGACTTAGTACGCTGGATACAGCAACGCATGCAGAACAGAGGGTTAAGTGCTGATAAATCAGGGCTAAGGATCATTGCCGGGCGTGTCGAGGGAAATTTGCTCGCGGCGGCTCAGGAAATAGAGAAGCTATATATACTCTATGGTCAGGGGCAGCTCTCTGAGCAACAAATTGAAGACGCTGTGGCTGATGCGTCTCGCTATGATGTGTTTAATCTTGTTGACGCTGCATTATCCGGGCGGGCAGAGAGAGTGCTTAAAATCCTCTCGGGCTTGCAACATGAAGGTATTGCCGCGCCTATCGTACTCTGGGCATTGACCCGGGAAGTGCGTAACTTAATACATATTAAGCAAAAGCTAGCCGCCGGGCAGCAGCGAAATAGTGTGTTTATGCAACATCAGGTTTGGGATAAACGCCAGAAACTGGTGACCCATGCTCTAAATAAGCTTAATCAGCAGAGCTTAATGAATATGTTATTGCTTGCGGCGAAGGCAGATCGTCAAATGAAGGGACAGCAAGCGGGGGATTGTTGGGAGAGTTTTTTGGAGATTAGTTTGATGTTGGGGGGGGATTTACGGCTTTAGCACGTAGGCTTCAGGCTGGGCCAGCTTCCCCAGAAAATCAGTTATTACTATAATCGTTTTGTGTTAAATAATCCTGTGTTTAAGAGATGTGTTTAATATACAAGGCTGGGTTAGCTTATTGAGCTCCGCGAAATAACGTAACCCAGCATTTTTGTCGTTGCCACTATGCTTCGTTCCCCCCTTATTTACTTATCGCGAATATTGAACTTTTGCGTGAAGCTTTTCGCCT
>WTCN01000101.1 GCA_013138555.1 Methyloprofundus sp.
TATTTAATTGGTTCCGGCTGGAAAGATTACCAGAGAACAGGCAGTGTCTGTGGTATTGAGCTAGCGAAAAACCTGCAACAGGCACAACAACTCCCTGAAGCTATCTATACGCCTTCAACCAAAGCGGCTGTGGGAGATCATGATGAAAATATTTCATTCGCCGCAACCATTCCTTTGCTAGGTGAGGAAATGGCTTATAAAGTACGTGATGTTAGCCTTAAGCTTTATACAACGGCAGCTGCTTTTGCTAAACAGCGCGGCATTATTATTGCGGACACCAAATTTGAATTTGGCCTGGATGATGATGGCAAACTCTATTTAATTGATGAAGCACTAACCCCTGATTCTTCACGTTTCTGGCCTGCGGAGCAATATCAGGTTGGTATCAGTCCTCCTAGCTTTGATAAGCAGTTTATTCGTGATTATTTAGAAACATTAGACTGGGATAAAACTGCGCCAGGACCAGAATTACCCGACGATATAGTTGCCATCAGTAGTCAGAAATACCATGAGGCCGAGCTTAAGTTAACAGCTGATTAGGAACTTATGTCCTCAGGAACGTGCATGAAATAACCTATAGACTTTCAGAAATTAAATTTCCACTTTATAAACTGATATAGGATGTGCTGAGGCACGAAGCGCATCAATCGCACAAGATGCGCTTCGTGCCTCAGCACATCCTATGTCTATCAATCAGGCATAGAGAAATTATTTACCTGAGAACCTATAGACCCTACTTCCAGAATAGTTGTAGATTTTATTTCGTGCACACCCCTAAGTGTGTAAAACACTGCTTGTTAGAACCTGTCATCGCCTACGCTTTTTACAACAAGCCGTGCTCGGCAAATGAGTACGGTACTCCATCACCAATAATAAAGTGATCCAGTACGCGTATATCCAGTAAATCTAACGCTTGTTTTAATTTATCGGTAATTAATTTATCAGCCTGACTGGGTTCTGAAATACCCGACGGGTGATTATGCGCGAAGATAACAGCCGCCGCATTATGCTCCAGTGCCTTTTTCACGACCTCTCTAGGGTAAACACTGGCACCATCAATCGTGCCCCTGAAGAGCTCTTCAAATTGAAGAATATGATGCTGATTATCCAGAAACAGGCAGGCAAAAACTTCGTAAGGATAGCTTCTTAGCTGATGACTTAAATAAGCCCGCGTTGCCTCGGGACTGGTTAATACATCACCACGATCCAATTCCTCAAAGGTATGCCGTCGTGCCATTTCTAAAACAGCTTGAAGCTGTGCATACTTTGCATTTCCCAGACCCTTTGCCTGAGTAAACGTTGCACAGTCTGCCTGCATTAGAGTCCGTAGGGAACCAAATTCTACTAACAAATCCTGTGCCAGATCGACAGCGGTTTTCCCTGGAGTACCGGTGCGCAAAAAAATGGCTAATAACTCTGCATCAGTTAATACACAAGCTCCATGAGCAAGCAATTTTTCTCTGGGCCGCTCATCCGCTGGCCAATCTGTAATACGCATCCTTTTGATCCTTGATTTGAATAATACTTTATACTAATAAAACTATAGAAGAAATTTCTAATTATTGCCATAATATCAGGTTTAATTCAGTTAGAGTATCTTGACATTGAAACATGTACTTTTAGGTATTAGTGGTGGTATTGCTGCCTATAAATCAGCTGAGCTGGTCAGATTATTAATGAGGCATGGTTATATTGTCAGGGTAGTGATGACTCAGGCTGCCACTCAGTTTATTACACCACTCACTTTTCAGGCTCTATCGGGACACCCTGTACACACTCGGCTACTGGATGAAAGTCAGGAAAATGCCATGGGGCATATTAATCTGGCTCGTTGGGCTGATATCTTTCTTATCGCCCCCGCAAGTGCAAATTGCATTGCCAAATTCAGCCATGGCCTCGCAGATGATTTATTAAGCACTCTTTATCTTGCTGCCGAATGTCCTGTTTATATTGCTCCGGCAATGAATCAGGCGATGTGGCATAAAGCCGTTACTCAGGAAAATATTAAACGCTTAACGCAGCACGGTATTATGTTTATTGGTCCTGAAGCGGGAAGTCAGGCATGTGGTGAAACAGGCTTAGGGCGTATGACTGAGCCAGAAGCGATTGTACAATACTTTACTGCACTCCATGCAGCAGGGATTTTACAGGGCAAAAAAATACTGATTACTGCAGGTCCGACACGTGAAGCGTTAGATCCAGTGCGCTATATTAGCAATAGAAGTTCGGGCAAAATGGGCTATGCTTTAGCAGAGCAGGCACAGCTGCTGGGTGCTGAAGTCACCTTAATTAGTGGACCAGTGCAATTGCCAGCGATTAATAATGTTAAAATACATTTGGTTGAGAGTGCAGCTGATATGCATGCTGCTGTGATGCGTCACATAGCAGAACAGGATGTGATGATAGCGGCGGCCGCTGTTGCTGATTACACGCCAGATAGTGTGCAGCCTGAAAAGATTAAAAAGCAAGGCGAACAGACTGAATTAAACTTACAGCGAACGCAAGATATTGTTGCCAATGTTGCCAGTTTAAGCAACAAACCCTTTACGGTAGGTTTTGCTGCCGAAACACAGAATCTGGAACATTATGCGCTGGATAAATTACAGCGTAAAAATCTGGATATGATTGCTGCTAACTGGGTGGGGCAGAGCCAAGGTGGCTTTGACTCCGACCTTAACGCACTACATGTATATTGGCATAATGGTGAAAAAGCCTTCAAGATGACTGATAAAACACAATTGGCAAAGCAGTTACTGACATTAATAGTTGAGAGATTAAATGCCTAAAATACAACTTAAAATATTAGATTCACGCCTGGGAAATGAAATTCCCATGCCCCACTACGCGACTGATGGTTCTGCAGGGATTGATTTACGTGCCTGTATAGAGACTGAAATTACTCTACAGCCTGGAGAAACAACTCTGATTCCAACCGGCATTGCACTTCATATACATGACCAGAAATTGGCTGCTGTTTTACTGCCCCGGTCTGGTTTAGGGCATAAACATGGTATTGTGCTCGGTAATTTAGTGGGATTAATTGATTCTGATTATCAAGGGCAGGTTTTCGTTTCCTGCTGGAATCGAGGCCAGCAGGCCTTTACTATTAATATTGCCGAACGTATTGCACAAATGGTTTTTATACCTGTGTTACAGGCAGAGTTTGAACTGGTATCAGAATTCACTGCAACGGAACGCGGAGAGGGTGGCTTTGGCCATACAGGTCGCCACTAAATTACATATAAGGTATAAATATGGAACGTCTTTTTATTGTTATTGCTGTCCTTACTTTTCACATGACCGCAATAACAGGCGCTGGAGTTTACTACTTTTCCCAAGCATCAATAAATGAAGCTAAAAATGAAGCCTTTCGTGGGCTGGCTGAAGGAGCGGCGCAAAGTATTTCCACAAGAGCGACGTTATTAGCTCAGACGCTACAGAATATTGCCCTGTCCCCCGAGCTTATAACTGCCCTGCAGCAATCTGATTTAGCACGTGCTAGAATGCTAGTTCAGCAAATGGGTGTGTATTTACCAGGTGCAGTGGCTTTCAGGTTATTACTACCTTCGGATACCGAACCTGATATCTCGGCAGTTCCTCATCTGGGGTATGCCGATATAGATATGGTAAAAAATACCTTTCAAAAGGCACAACTTCCTTTAGTGCATGGAGAAAAAGGCAAAAATCGTCATCTTGCAATCACTCAGGGTATTGTTCAGGATGGCAAGGTGATTGCCGTCATTCTTGCCAGCGTGCGTATGAAAGAACTTAAATATAGCTTTAATAAGCTTATGAATGAGCGCATCTATTTGGAGCTTAAACAGGCTAAGTTTGTTTTATTTTCTTATGGCAATAGTGCACTAAAAGCTCCAAAAAATTATACCTCAGTTAAGGTTAAAGGCACGGCCTGGTCTATTTCTTACTGGTCTGATGATAGTATTGATTTCAGCCTTATTAATCTGGTTATCAGTATCATTCTTATTCCTGCATTTATTTCAGGCCTAACGTGTTATATCTGTTATAAGAAATTAGAAACAATATTAATTGAAGACGAGCGTTCGGCGTTAAAGGCAACAAAAGACATCATGATGGGTAAAACACAAGGCAATTACCCCATCACATTGAAAGAAATGAGTAACTTCGTTGCGAATATCACTCAGTTTAAACGCACTTTGGATAGTGGTGGCATCACGCGCGATAAGGCATCTATTTTAGATGACTCAGATTTAGATGCTTTTTTTGAAGAATCAGAACATTCTAATTTTCTTAGCTCTGAGTTTACGACATATAAAGAGAAGAAATCTGAGATTCCACATCTTGGCGCTGCGATTTCACTACCTGAGTTTGGCGATGATGATATTGATGTAGAAGATATTGGTGTCGAAGTAGAGTTTCCACAAAATTCATCAGCAAGCCTGAGCAATGAATTAACGCCAGGTAATGCTATCTTTCGTGCCTATGATATACGCGGTATTGTCGATAAAACACTGACTAAAAAGATTGTTTACGCTATTGGTCGCGCGGTAGGTAGTGAAGCAGTGGATAAAGGTCTATCAACTATCGTCATTGCAAAAGACGGGCGAACTTCCAGTCCTAACTTAAGTAAAGAATTAGCTGATGGTATACTTTCAACGGGGACAAATATACTGGATATAGGGACTGTACCCACCCCTGTTTTATATTTTGTGGCGCATCATCATGAGGCTCATTCAGGTATTATGCTCACTGGAAGTCATAATCCGGCAGAGTATAATGGCCTTAAAATAGTTTTGGACAATGAAACATTGGCAGGTGAAAAAATACAAGCACTGAAAAAACGTATTGATAATAATGACTTTCACAGCAATAAAGCAGGTACATTAACTGAAAACAGCATGTTTACCAATGAATATATCGGTGTTATTAGCGATGATATCCGGATTGCACGCCCTATGAAAGTCGTGGTAGATGCTGGAAATGGTGTCGCCGGTGAATTAGGCCCTATATTATTAAAAACGCTGGGCTGTGAAGTCATTGAATTATTTTGTGATATCGATGGTACATTTCCTAATCACCACCCTGACCCAAGTAAGCCTGAAAATTTACTGGACTTGATTTCTGCTGTAAAGAAAAATCAGGCCGACTTAGGTATTGCTTTTGATGGGGATGGAGATAGACTAGGGGTTGTTGATTCCAACGGAAAAATCATCTGGCCAGACCGGCAAATGATGCTTTTTAGCCAACATATTCTTGCTAAAAAGCCAGGCGCAGACATTATCTACGATGTAAAATGCAGTCAGCAGCTGGCAAGCCAGATAAAGAAAAATAGAGGTAACCCTATTATCTGGAAAACAGGGCATTCGCTTATGAAAGCTAAAATCAAACAGACAGCTGCAATATTTGCAGGTGAAATGAGTGGTCATCTGTATTTCAATGATCGCTGGTTTGGCTTTGATGATGGCTTATATTCAGCCGCACGGCTGATAGAAATATTGTCAGAAGACACGCGTACCAGTGCTGATGTTTTTGCTGATTTTCCTGACAGCCCTAATACACCGGAATTAAATATAAATCTGGCAGAAGGGGAAAGTAGCACTATTATGCAGCAGTTATTAAGCAACCCTGACTTCCCTGATGGCAAGATAACAAATATTGATGGCCTCCGGGTTGATTTTGACGATGGTTTTGGGCTGGTGCGCGCATCAAATACGACACCCTCTTTAGTGGTTCGTTTTGAAGGTGATACCGAAGATGCTTTAAAGCGAATTCAAGATCAATTCCGTAAGCTTATCCTGCAAATCAAACCTAACTTATCTTTACCATTTTAATCGCTATGAAAGAAAAAATCGCCAAGGGCATTGCCCACGTCCTTATCGAATCTTTACCCTATATTCAAAAATTTAAAGGTAAAACCGTTATCATCAAATATGGTGGTAATGCAATGATCGATGAAAACCTCAAAGCCTGTTTCGCCAGAGATATTGTGCTAATGAAATTAGTTGGTATCAACCCCATTGTTGTCCATGGTGGCGGCCCTCAAATAGGGCATTTGCTGGAGCGCCTTGATATTGAGACCGAATTTGTGAATGGCATGCGTGTCACTAATAGCGAGACCATGGACGTTGTCGAAATGGTGCTTGGTGGTCAGGTAAATAAAGATATTGTCAACCTGATCAATATGGCCGGCGGGAAAGCGGTTGGCTTAACAGGTAAAGATGGCAGTTTTATCTGTGCGCGCAAAATAGAAATGAAGCAGTTTAATAAAGAAACGCAGGCATCTGAAATTATTGATATTGGTCATGTCGGAGAAGTAAGCTCTATTGACCCGGCTATCGTAGATATGCTTAGCCAAAGTGATTTTATTCCTGTTATTGCGCCTATCGGCGTAGGTAAAGATGGACGCTCCTATAATATCAATGCAGACCTGGTTGCTGGGAAAGTTGCAGAAGTATTAAAAGCCGAAAAGTTGATTTTACTGACCAATATTCCAGGTATTTTAGACCAGCAAGGCAAGTTGCTGACCGGATTAACACTAGAGGATATCGATAAATTAATTGCAGACGGCACCATATCCGGCGGAATGATCCCTAAAACCCGCTGTGCTACAGATGCTTTAGAGGGCGGAGTGAATAGCGTGCATATTATTGATGGCCGCGTTGAACATGCGGTGCTATTGGAACTGTTTACCGACCAGGGGGTGGGGACACTGCTTATCAATCAGCTTGATGATTAAGTCTGACACTTTAAAAGTTACTATCAGGATAGTTTCTGAATTTAACTAAGTTGCTAGCTAAAACCTGTAAAATGACAGTTGCCAGAAATTCTGGTGTATTGAGTTACTTTGCCATATACTCGGCAGACAGTAAGGCTTTTAAAAAATATAGTAATACCAAGGGGAAAGAATAATATGCTTGAAGTTTTTTTAATTTTAACGGTGATTTATATCGCGTATATTGTCTATAGCGATGTAGATGATGATAAGCAGGTAAATACCCCTGCTAAAGTAGAAACGGAAAGTACTAAACCAGTGCTGGTTGTGCCCCCAAAAGCCAAAACATCGAAGAGCCCTGCCGTTAAGCCTGACACAAGTAGAACAAAGCCTGCCAAATCTGCTAAAGCCAAAGTTAATAAAACTGCTGCGCCAAAAATAGAATTACGTACGGTGGAAATGAAAAACCCTAAGACAGGTGAACAGGCAAAAGTAGCGAATAACTACAGAATGGTTAAGCGCTGGATAAAAGAAGCGCTTGTTGAAGAGGGTCTATTAGAAAAAATCTACAAAACCAATGAAATGGATGATACAGCTAAAGCAAAAGTGGCTGAAGCATTATCCATTATCAAAGCGATGGATAAATATAAAGTTTAAGTCTATAACTCATCGTTCGCTGTGCCGAGCGAATAAGTGATAGACAAAAGACTTTTTCGTGCCCATCCTTTTAAGTGTGATGGGCATGCTATCGCTTATGCAAAACGTGTAATGCCAGATTAAATATCAAGCAGATATTGCAAATTCCCCCCTAATCCCCTATTCTGCACAAAGGGTTGATTAAATTTACTAGTCATAAGTTTAAACAACTCAATCTAAAAATCACTGCTTGTTTCTTTATCCTGCACAGTGGAGTAAGCAAAAAATTAAAAGGTAGCAAATCAAGAACATTTATTCGCAGTGTTTTTCGCGACAATAATATGGCAGTTTTTTTACACCTACACAGATTATGTGACGAGGAGAAAAAAATGATAATTGGTATACCGAAAGAGATCCATCATGGAGAGCGGCGAGTAGCAACGACTCCCGCCGTGACAGAGCAACTACTTAAACTGGGTTTTAGTGTTTGTATCGAAACAAATGCTGGTAGCGCAGCCAACTTTTCTGATGAAGCCTACCAGGAAGCTGGCGCGACGATAGTTCAGGATGTCAAAAAACTCTGGTCAGAATCTGACCTTATTATAAAAGTCCGTGGCCCGGAAAAACACCCGGCTCTGGAGCTTGACGAAGTTGAGCTGCTAGCTAAGGGGGGTAAGCTAATCAGCTTTATCTGGCCGGCACAAAATGAAGATTTATTACAGCGCTTAACGGCAAAAAAAGCCACCGTCCTGGCAATGGACTGCATTCCTCGTATCTCGCGGGCGCAAAAATGTGATGCACTGAGCTCGATGTCTAATATTGCCGGTTATCGTGCTGTTGTCGAGGCGGCACAGCACTTTGGACGTTTTTTTACCGGACAGATTACCGCAGCGGGTAAGGTTCCACCTGCAAAAGTAATGGTAATTGGTGTCGGTGTGGCAGGGCTGGCAGCGATAGGGGCAGCAAGAAGCATGGGTGCAATCGTGCGCGCATTCGATACCCGCCCGGAAGTTAAGGAGCAGGTTGAAAGTATGGATGCCGAGGTTCTAATGCTGGAGTTTAAAGAAGAAGGCTCG
>WTCN01000048.1 GCA_013138555.1 Methyloprofundus sp.
CTGTGCTTCATTTTGTATACGGGTAATTTGATGACCCGCTTTTTGAAAAGCCTGTGCCCAGCTTTCCAGCTCGGCTTCATTAAGGCGACAGCCCAGTGTTCTAAGGTGAACTAACATGTTGCAAAAACCAATAAACGATGTAGGTGGTAAAAATACCAACAAAACAAGGTATTATCTCACAAGCGAGTTTATGATGAATGATTTTAATATTGCTTGTAGCAAAATTTCTAACAACGCTATTTTTAATTTTTATAAAATACAAATGTTGTTAATAGCCAAATGAAAGGTTAAAGTGAATGGTTAATCGCGATAATTTATTAGGTAACAACGTGGAAATCAAAAAATTTACTCTGAATAATATTGGTAGATTTGAGCATATTGAAGTATCGCTTGCTCCATCAGAAAATAGTCAAAGTAATGTCACTGTTTTTGTAGGTAATAACGGTGCAGGTAAAACTTCTTTACTCAAATCTTTAGCGACTTCGTTGAGTTGGTTTGTGTCGCGTATTCGTAGTGAAAAAGGTAATGGTAGCCCAATTCCTGAGCTAGTGATTCACAACAGTAAACCATCGGCGGCAGTAGATATTGAGGTTTTTGATAAACAAATACAAGTAGAAAGCTCTGATGAAGAAAAAACTGATGCTATTTTTTATTGGACGATTGCTAAAGTTCGGAAAGGGCGTAAAGGTCAGCATACCACTCAATTATCTGATGTAACGGTACTTGCTAACCATTATAGGCAATTACTTTCTGAAAATGACAGTGCTAGGCTTCCCTTAATTGCCTTCTATCCTGTCGAACGTAGCGTATTGGATATTCCACTCAAGATTAGAGATAAGCATAGTTTTTTACAGCTTGATGGGTATGATAACTCACTTAATCAGGGGGTCGATTTTCGTCGTTTTTTTGAATGGTTTCGTGACCGTGAAGACAGTGAGAATGAATCTGGTATTCCACCAGAAATATATGACAGCTTGGTGGCGATATTAGGAAAAGATCATGATGTATGGGAGAGTCTTGGGAAAATGGGAGCCTCTCCAAGAGACCGACAATTAACAGCGGTTCGTTCAGCAATTAGTCATTTTATGCCTGGTTTTAGTAACTTAAGGGTAAGGCGTAAACCACGTTTACATATGTCGATAGATAAACAAGGAGAGACCTTTAATGTTGCGCAACTTTCTCAAGGTGAAAAGTCTTTAATAGCATTAGTTGGAGATATTGCCCGTCGTTTAGCGATGATGAATCCTGAACTAGAGAACCCACTGCACGGTGATGGCATTGTTCTTATTGATGAAGTTGATATGCACCTGCATCCTAAATGGCAGAGGTGTTTAATTAAGCAATTTACCTCAACCTTCCCTAACTGCCAGTTTGTTTTAACAACACACTCACCTTTAGTTATTAGTGATAGTAAAGATATTCTTGCTTATTTATTAGATGATGGGGAATTAAAAAGCTTACCTTCATTATTTGGGCTTGATGCTAACTCTGTTTTGCTAGATGTGATGGATACAGACATACGCAATGCTGAAATCGATACCGCATTAAAGGATTTATTGGATGCGATTCAAGAGGCTGACCTTAGTCGTGCTAGAGTACAATTATCCTCACTTGAAGCGAGTTTACCGAGTAATAATTTTGAATTGACTAAAGCTAGATTATTACTACGTAAACAGGAGTTACGCTGTGAGAAAAATTGATAAAGGAATAGAGCCAATAGAGCTGACTGAGTGGAAAAGAAGTAATCCAGCAGGTACTTATAACGACTTATCTCATATAGAGAGAAAAGCAATTCGTTTCGATTGTTTAAGGGAACAGTTTTATCTATGTGCATATTGTTGTCAGGCCATTAATGAAAATAATTGTATGAATGAACATGTAGAGGCAAGGAATATTGCTCCGCATAGAAGTTTAGATTTTTTAAATATTGTCGCGAGTTGTACAACAAATAGACAGTGCGATAAGGCACATGGCTCTCAAGCCTTACCACTTACACCCCTAATGATGGCATGTGAAACAGAATTTAAATTCAAAATCAGTGGACGTGTTGAAGGTTTAACTGAGCGTGCTAAAAAAAGTATTCAGGTTCTGAATTTAGGAGATACTAGACAAAATAATCGCTCTCTAATCGAAAAACGTAAACAGTTATCAGATGCTCTATTATTGACTAATGGCATCGACCCAGCCGAGGGTGTTGATGATGACGAATTGCTTGAAATGCTGATTGATGATATTAAGTGTCCTAAAGAGGGCAAATTAGAAGGTTTTTCACCGGTAGCAGTTAATATTTTACAGAGTTGGCTTAACGCTGATTATTACGCAAAAAACCAGTAAGCCACCAAAATAGCGGCAATAATGCCCGCAAAATCAGCGATCAGTCCACAAGCCAGGGCATGACGAATATTTCTAATGCCGACCGCACCAAAGTAGACGGCTAAGACATAAAAGGTAGTCTCGGTGCTGCCCTGGACAATGGCAGATAAGCGACCTGCAAATGAATCTGCGCCAAAGCTTTGCATGGTATCGACCATCATTGCACGTGCGCCGCTGCCACTAAAAGGTTTCATCAGTGCTGTCGGCATGGCATCAATAAAGCGTGGATCCAAATTGGCGAATATAACGCCTTGACGTAGTGCGTTCATCAGCAGATCCAGTGCACCGCTGGCACGGAAAACACCGATAGCAACCAGCATGGCAACTAGGTAGGGAATAATGATGACTGCCGTCTGAAAGCCTTCTTTTGCGCCTTCGATAAAGGCCTGGTAGGCATCTATTTTTTGGTAGGCGGCACTGCTAATAAAGATAATAATCAGGGTAAATAAAATCAGATTACTGATCAGTGCAGATTGAAATAACATGTCGGCCTGATCCAGCTGGGAGAAATAATAAACCGTGCCTGCGACCAGTAATGTAAAACTCCCCAAATAAGCAAGGATAATTTTATCCAGTAAGTTGATTTTTTGTACCCAGGCAACGGCTAACAGCCCACATAGCGTAGACATATAAGTCGCTAATAGTATGGGAATAAAGACATCCGTTGGCTGTGCCGCTCCCATCTGTGCGCGGTAGGTAAAGATGGTGATAGGGAATAGTGTGACTGCGGAGGTATTAATGACTAAAAAAAGAATTTGTGCATTACTTGCCGTGTTTTTATCTGGATTTAGACTTTGCAATTCTTGCATGGCTTTAATGCCTAGAGGTGTAGCCGCATTATCCAGACCCAGTGCATTAGCGGAGATATTCATGACCATTGCACCAAGAGCAGGGTGGTGCGGGGGGATTTCGGGCATTAATTTACTGAATAGGGGGGTTAAGCCACGTGTCAGTAGATCAATAAATCCACTGCGTTCGCCTATACGCATAATGCCCAGCCACAAAGCAAGTACCCCGGTTAGCCCCAGAGATATTTCAAATGCTGTTTTAGACATGGCGAAGAGTGCTGCCATTATTTCGCTGAAGATCGTGTGCTCACCTAGATAGAGTAATTTAAAAAGAGCGGTGATAAAAGCACTGATAAAAAAGAAAATCCAGATGATATTGAGCATATTGGGAGAGAAAGAGTGGGCTTTAGTCCACAAGTGTACGTGAAGATTGGGATGTGTGCACGATCCTGGGCTAGTTAAACTAGCTGAAGTATTACCCTACATACTATGTTGTATAAAAATGTGACAGGAGGATGAAAATAACAATAAACATTGTTTCTTTTTTGGAAATAAACTAACAATATTTAGGTGTATTGTTGGTTTTTTATCTTGCTGTATAGTATGCATCATTACTTAATGACATTCTTTACCGATATAAGGGATATACAATGACTGATTTTTACAAAGATATTTTCGTAGGCTTATTATTCGTTATAGGGCTTTTTGGATTTATTTCAGGTGCATTTATTGTTTCAGCCGTTGTTTTTGCCATATCTGCTCTTCTTAGTAATATGCATTTGACGAGTCGTGTACAAAGTTAATAAGTTTTTATTTTTTCATGTAGTTTTTTTCCTCTAGTTGTTCTTATATAAACATAGGTTTCTCCTCGTTATCTTGTTTATATCTTTAACGCCTGTTGCGCTATCGCTTCAGGCGTTTTTTTTGCGCACGTCCTTACCAGCTAGCTATATTTTCCATTGAAATCCATGGCTCGCTAGGTTCGAGTGGCTTATCTTTTTGTAATAATTCGATTGAAATTTGATCCGGTGAGCGAATAAATGCCATATAGCCATCGCGTGGTGGGCGATTGATAGTGATGCCACTCTTCATTAACTGCTGGCAAGTCTGGTAAATATCATCGACTTCAAATGCCAAATGGCCAAAGTTTCGGCCTCCGCTATAGGTTTCAGTATCCCAGTTGTAGGTTAATTCCAGTAAGGGGGCCTGAGTCTCTTTTGCCTGTTTGGTATCTGCTGGGGCACTTAAATATACTAGCGTATAACGACCCGCTTCATCATCAATGCGATGTGATTCCTGTAAGCCAAGTTGCTGGCAGTAGAAATGCATTGAGGCTTCAAGATCTTGGACTCTGACCATCGTGTGTAAATAACGCATATTGCTTTCCTTAGTGACTTAAAATTTCGGGTAAAAAGAATTCGCTGACTAATAATGGCTGATGATGTATCGCATAAATTGTTCTACGTCCCCACAAGGCTTGATTCACCTGAATCATTTTCTGTATCGGTTGTTTCCAGAGACTGCCAGGGACTTGTGTTATTTCCAGCGCCAGACGCTCTAGTTTTGGGTAGGAAAAAATAACTTCACCTAAAGGGCGGGTTCCCAGATGTGATAGATTCTGGTGTGCGCTACGTATGGTTGCTTCCGGGATAATCGTTCGCGCAAGTACCAGAGGAATATCATCCGCATAAAGCAGTACTTCACGAGTGAGGGTGTATTTTGTCGAGGAGGTCTTAAGTAACCGACTCTCTGAAGTAAAGGCGCGTTGCCATTGGTTGTTAAGCACCTGTACACGTACACTGGACCCATAGTAGTTGCGTAGCCTTTGAGTGATAGAGCCTGCTTCATAAATCCATGATGCCGCATTATCGGGTATGTGCAAACGACTTTTTAAACGATTGCAAAACCAGATGGGCTGTTTGGGATATAAGCTGCTTTTATTGTTCAATAGATTTTAAACCTCTGCATATTTCGTGGTAGTGCCTAGCCAGCGTTCAATCAGAGGCTGGATATTTTCCGGACAGGTTTGCTGAATAATATTGACGGCTTCCGAGACTTGATCCAGTAACGCTGTATCTCGCTCTAGATTGGCTATTTTAAATTGTATCTGGCCTGTTTGTCGTGTCCCCATCATTTCGCCCGGGCCCCTTAATTCTAAGTCTTTTTCGGCAATAATAAAACCATCACTGGTTTCTCTTAATATATTAAGCCGTTCGCGTGATGTTCTGGAAAGAGGAGTCTGATACATTAGTATACAAAAACTGTCTTCTGTGCCTCGGCCAACACGACCACGTAGCTGGTGTAACTGAGACAGTCCCAGACGCTCTGGGTTTTCAATAATCATCAGTCCTGCATTCGGCACATCGACACCCACCTCAATCACCGTCGTAGCGACGAGTAAGTCCAGTTCATGCTGTTTAAACCCTTGCATGAGCTGATCTTTTTCTAGTGCTTTCATACGCCCATGCACAAGGCCAATGCGTACTTCGGGTAACATTTCGGCTAATAGCGTTGCTGTTTTTTCGGCGGCTTCACACTGTAATACTTCTGATTCTTCAATCAAGGTGCAGACCCAGTACACCTGTCGCCCCTGTTTAACCCAGTTGGTGATTTTAGCAATGATTTCAGCACGGCGCTCTGCAGAGATGGCGCGTGTGACGACTGGGATTCTGCCCGGGGGAAGTTCATCAATAATGGAAATATCCAGATCTGCATAATTCAGCATGGCTAAGGTTCTGGGAATCGGTGTGGCAGTCATAATCAGCTGGTGTGGTTTGCTGTTTTTATGTTGCCCTTTGTCACGTAATGCCATGCGTTGATTGACACCGAAGCGGTGTTGTTCATCAATAATAATCAATCCTAAACGCTCAAAACTGACGGCATCCTGAAACAGTGCATGGGTTCCAATGATGATACCTGCACTGCCTTCTGCGATAGCTTGCAGAGCTTGCTCGCGCTTTTTACCTTTTAGCTGGCCTGTTAAAAAGACAATTTGCGTGGAAAAATCTTTAAACCAGTGGCTGAAATTGCGCAGGTGCTGTTCGGCGAGTAATTCGGTCGGTGCCATAATGGCGACTTGATAGTGACTGCTTAAGGCGAGCAGGGCGGCATAAGCGGCAACCACCGTTTTTCCCGAGCCAACATCGCCTTGTATTAAACGTAGCATTGGAGAGTTACTGGCGCAATCGCTCTGTATTTCTTGAATAACACGTTGTTGAGCAGCTGTTAAAGTAAAGGCAAGATTATTAAGGAGTCGCTGTTCTTGTTCCTGTGTACTTTTTAATACGGGAGCTTGCCAATGTTTATCAATGGATTTATTTTTTAACTGGCTGAGTTGATGAGCAATAAACTCTTCAAAAGCAAGCCGTTTTAAGGCTGGGTTAGGACTGACCAGTAAAGCATTGACAGACATGCCGGGTTCGGGCTTATGTAAGCTATTTAATGCGGCAACGAGGCTAGGGTAGTGGAAGTGCTTAAGTAAGGCATCGGGTAATAAGTCAGGGAGTGCCTCGGGATTATTATTGTATAAACTTAATGCCTGATCAATGGCCTTTCTGATACTCGCCTGACGTAGTCCCTCGGTAAGTGGGTAGATAGCGGTTAAGGTATCATCCGTAATACAGTGCTCAACCGTCTGGATGACTTTGTATTCTGGGTGGATCATTTCATAAGCTGAGTAGCCCTGCTTGATTTCGCCAAAACAGCTGAGCAGTGTGCCAGCACTTAGGCTATTATGTTGACTGGCACTGAAATGGAAAAAGCGCAGGCTCAGATAGCCTGTTTCATCAGTGATTTGGCAGATTAAGCTGCGCCGGGTTCGGTCTAGGATTTCAGTGGAGACTACACGCGCACAGACTAATGCCGTGCTACCCGGTGCTAAGGTATTGATCGCCTGAATATGGGTACGGTCTTCATAGCGGATAGGTAGATGAAAGATCAGATCACGGATACGGCGTATCTCTAGTTTTTCTAAACGGACAGCGGTTTGTGCGCCAATGCCATTTAATGATACGACAGCTTTCTCAAGAATTACCTGGGTGTCCATATCAAGTATATTTGCGGGTTGAGTAGGTTATTATTGGGCTAAAAATTTAAGCATGTCTTCATTTTTAACACGATGATATATGTCTGCTACCGATAGGTTGGGTTACGTTTTTATTGCTTCGCAAGAAAAATCTAACCCAACCTACGGCTGTAAAAGGAAGGGGGCCTATTTTCCCTTATATTAATAATATTCCGGCGGCCTTAATTCCATAATAGCATCCATTTCTACACCAACCCCTTTAGGTAGGGCGGCAACACCCACTGCGGCACGGGCAGGGTAAGGCTGGTTAAAATAGTCACTCATGATTTCATTGACAAGAGGGAAGTTGGATAAGTCGGTTAGATAGACATTAAGTTTGACTATATCCTGTAATTCGCCTCCGGCCGCTTGCGCTACGGCCTGCAGGTTGTCAAAAACACGTTTGATATGGGCATTGATGTCACCGTCAAGAATTTCCATTGTTTCAGGCACTAATGGAATTTGTCCTGATAAATAAACAGTCGTACCTACTTTAATGGCTTGTGAATAAGTGCCAATGGCTTGAGGTGCCGTGTCAGTCTGAATAACTTCTTTTGTCATAAAAAGGCCTTACTTGATTGTCCGGGTAATTTTTAAAATAATTAATAATTTTTTAAGCTGGCGCATAATATTGGCTAAATGCACCCTGTCTTTGACAGTAAAGGTAATAATATCAATGGATACATGAGCATCCTGATCTGCAATATGTACACTTTCAATATTCGAGTCCATTTTAGAAATAGTTGAAGCAATAGTAGCTAAGGTCCCCCGCTGGTTTAATAACTCAATACGTATTTCAGTCAGGTAGTCGCCAGTGACATCTTCACTCCATTCAACATCTATCCACTCCGTCGATTTTTTACGTTCATCTGTGCTGTTTCTGCATTCATGATGATGTACAACAATGCCTTTCCCCGGGTTGAAGTAGCCTACTATCGGGTCGCCAGGAATGGGCCGGCAACATTTTGCCAGGGTAACAACCATGCCCTCAGTACCTTTGATAATCAATGGGGTTTCTTTGCGCGTTTCAGTATCATCCAGTTTGATTGCAGCACTAATATTTTCTTGATTTAATTGTTTGGCTATTAAAAAAGGCATTTTATTGCCGAGACCGATATCTTCTAGTAACTCATCCAGAGTATTGAGCTTGAGAGCCTCTAAAAGCTGAGTCTGCATGAGTTCTGTAATATCGCAGAACTTCTTGCCGATATCCACGAGTTCTTTTTCTAGTAAGCGGCGACCTAAATTGATAGCTTCTTGCTGTTTAAAGTGTTTAAGGTAAGAACGTATTCCAGAGCGCGCTTTAGTGGTAATAACATAGTTTAACCAGAGTGGATTCGGTCTCGCCCAGGAGGCGGTGATCACTTCAACCGTTACACCATTATCCAGTTGGGTTTGCAGTGGTACCAGGCGTTTATCGATGCGCGCTGAGACGCAGGAGTTACCAATATCGGTATGTACTGCATAAGCAAAATCAACCACACTGGCATTGCGGGGTAATTTGATAATATCACCCTGTGGAGTGAACACAAAAACCTCTTGAGGAAAGAGATCCACTTTAAGGTTATCAATAAATTCGAGCGAATTACCAGTCGACTGTTGTTGTTCCAGTAGATCACGTACCCATTCGGTAGCACGATTTTTCGGGGTAGAGTGTTCGCCATCTTCAGATTTGTATAACCAGTGTGCGGCAATACCCGACTCAGACATGCGGTGCATTTGTTCGGTGCGTATTTGAATCTCAACAGGGACACCATAAGGGCCAATTAAAATTGTATGTAAAGACTGGTAACCGTTCGCCTTAGGCAGGGCAATATAATCTTTGAATTTACCGGGTACTGGTTTGAACAGGTTGTGTACAACGCCTAGCACACGATAACAGGTGTCGACATCGACACAGTAAATTCTAAAGGCATAGACATCGAAAATATCAGAAAACGAAAGTTGTTTGGCGTGCATTTTTTTGTAAATGCTATACAAGAATTTTTCTCGCCCCTCTACCTCACACATGATATTCGCTTGATGCAAGCGTGTTTTAATCGAGTCGTTTATCGTTGCAATGATTTCTTTGCGATT
>WTCN01000138.1 GCA_013138555.1 Methyloprofundus sp.
TGGCTATTGCCTGGTATCGTTTAATAGAGCAACGCAGCCAATTGCAACTGCTTAAACAACAAATCAAAACCAATCAGGATAATGTGCTGATTACTACCTCTCGTTTTGCAGGAGCTCAATCCAGTGCAGCAGATCTGTTTCAGCAACAGCAAACATTAGAAGCCAGAGTGGGTGATAAAAGCGATGTTTTAGCGAATATTAAGGTGCTTGAGCACCAGTTAGCTATATTGACTGGTGATACACCGGGAATGCTGCAATTCGCCGATAATCAACAATTACCTGATGTACCTCGGCAGCCACAAACGGGACTGGGTATAGATCTGATCCAGCGCCGTCCTGATTTACGTCTGGCCTATTTCCGTGTGCAGGCAGCTGATCAGCGTATTGCTTCGGCCATTGCCGACCGCTTTCCTAAATTAAGTCTCTCCGCCAATGTCGATACTTTATCGCCTAATTTACAATCATTATTTAATAACTGGATTGCAACCCTGGCAGGTAACCTGCTGTTACCGATAGTTGATGGGGGGCGACGTGTGGCAGAAGTGGACAGAACCCAAGCGGTTGCAGCTGCAGCCCTGAATAATTATGCCACTACAGTACAGCAAGCGATAAAAGAAGTGGAAGATGCACTGATCCAGGAGCAGCAACAGCAACAACTTATTAATAGCCTAAACAAGCAGTATGTATTATCGCAAAAAGCAACCGAACAAATCCGCTTACGTTATATGTATGGCTCAATGGATTTTTTACGTGTTTTAACTACCCAGATTAGCCAGCAATCACTAGAACGTAGTCGGCTTGCTGCAAAGCGTTTGCTGATTGAATATCGTATAAACCTATACCGCTCTTTAGCCGGTAGCTGGCCTTTAGACTCGCTTGAACAATTGACAAATAAAATATAAGCCACATAGGATGTGCTGAGGCACGAAGCGCATCCTATAACATAACAGATCTAAAGTGAATTAATGGCTACCAGTTTAACACGGGACAGGAGATATTTTATCGCGTAGGTTGGGCTAGCTTGTTAAGCGTCAGCGCAACAAGCTAACCCAACATTTTCGGGTATATAGGTCGATTAATTGAATTGTTGGGTTGCCAAAAAGACGGCAGCCCAACCTACAATATTTGTCCCCTCTTCAGAAAAATAATTTCACGGATACCATCCCTCAAAGGGATGTTATCCGTTATATAAATGGAATTTATTTACCTGAGAAACTATATGAGAAGGGAAACTCCTGAGACTGCAAAGTTATATAATCTGGGACAGATTTAGACACAAGCGTGGGCAAAAAACGCTGCCCACCCTACTTGACTAAATAGCAACCGTCTTATTTAAATCAAATTTAGCCACGGGTTTACGTTTCACATAACCACGCGTATTCGATAAAATACGCGAACCTGCGACCCGATAGTTGCCTATACTATGTGTATGTCCATGAAACCAGACCGAAATATCATATTCATGAAAAAACGATTTTAAGTCATTACAATAAGCAAGCATCTTAAATGTATTCGGTGAATCATACCAGCTCAACTGCGTGGGCGCATGGTGAGTAACAATAACCGTTTGTCCCTTAAAAGGCTTAGCCAGCTCGCGTTCTAACCAGGCTTTAGAGTTTTGATACAAATCACTGTACTGTTTTGGGGTAAACATATTATCAGCAAAGCGTATTTTTCTAAAATCATTCAAACCACAGGAAAAGATCTCGGCAGTATTCGGCCCTTCTACAAATAAGTCAGTCCATAAAGAACAGCCTAAAAATCTCACCCCTTTATAGATAAGGGTGTTATTTTCCAGAAATTGTATATTAGTCCCTGCACATCTGTCTCTTAGCATCTGCAAGGTATTATGGTATTCATAATTGTAATACTCATGATTTCCGGCAACATAAATAACAGGCTTATCAATGGACTTCAACCATTCTACCCCCTGGTCATATATTCCAATATCACCTGCTGCAATAATAATATCAGCATTCGTATCAGGCATGGCACAGGGGCCAAATTCCAGATGTATATCTGAAAAATAATTTATTCTCATAAACTTAACATCACCTACAGCAAACTATATTTTAAGGTTTTTAATCATGCTATCATCAGGCAACAAAAGTGCCTAATACACCGCCCCGTAAGTTCGTAAAACGTAGGGTGGGCAGTCTTTTTTGCCCACCATGCAACTGGGCAAGGGCAACGGTGGGCAAAAAACCTGCCCACCCTACAAGTGGAAATAAGTTTTTTAGAAAAAATATCCTCACCTTTCCTGATAACAACCCCAGTATATTCCTACATTAAAAATAATGGCCGGCTTAGTTTATCAAGCAAAACACGAATAAGCTAACTATTACACGGAAATGCGACTATTGTCCCGCATGAACCAGGCGAGGTCAAAGTTTCACTGGCTCATTCTGCACCGACTCCTAAGCTATTTTTTTTATCATGATTCATATATACTTTAGTGTAATTGTAATTTTGATAAAACACCACACACTATGTCAATTAGTCCTAGAAAAAATACCCAGCAAGTTAGTATTGGAGATGTAAAAGTTGGCGGCAGCGCCCCAATTGTTGTGCAATCCATGACTAACACAGATACAGCCAATGTGGATGCAACGGTAAAACAAGTTATGGAACTCGCGAATGCAGGCTCAGAGCTGGTCCGCATTACTGTCAATAATGAAGAAGCTGCTCAGGCAGTGCCTGAAATCCGCAGGCAATTAGATGCAAATGGCTTTTCTGTTCCACTGGTAGGTGACTTCCATTTTAATGGGCATAAGTTATTAGATAAATACCCTGAATGTGCCCAAGCATTAGGAAAATTCAGAATAAACCCGGGGAATGTCGGTAAAGGTGCTAAAAAAGACGCTCAATTTCAGCAAATGATTGAATGTGCAGTCAAATATGACAAACCCGTACGTATTGGCGTTAATGGTGGCAGCCTGGATCAATCTGTACTGACACGTTTACTTGATGAAAATAGAGCAAAAGCTGAACCTGAGGAATTACCCGCGATTACCCGCGAAGCGATCATTGTTTCTGCGTTAGAAAGTGCCGCAGCCGCTGAATCTTATGGCTTAGCTAAAAACAAAATCATACTCTCCTGTAAAATCAGCAATGTACAGGAATTAATCAGCATTTACCAGGAACTTTCTAGCCGTTGTGATTATGCATTACACTTAGGTTTAACTGAAGCAGGCATTGGTTCTAAAGGTATTGTGGCATCATCTGCCGCTCTTTCGGTATTAATGCAACAAGGTATAGGCGACACTATCCGCATTTCCTTGACACCTGAGCCGGGTGCTGCCAGAACTAAAGAAGTCGTTGTCGCCCAGGAAATTTTGCAAACCATGGGCTTTCGCGCTTTTACACCGATGGTTATTGCCTGCCCTGGTTGCGGACGGACAACCAGTGACTATTTCCAGAAATTAGCCATGGACATACAAAACTATTTACGCGAGCAAATGCCTACCTGGCGTGACCAATATAAGGGAGTAGAAGAAATGGAAGTGGCCGTTATGGGCTGTGTCGTTAATGGTCCTGGCGAAAGCAAAAATGCAAATATCGGTATTAGTTTACCCGGAACAGGTGAAACACCCGTCGCCCCCGTGTATGAAGATGGCGAAAAAACAGTGACCCTAAAAGGCGATAACATAGCAGAAGAGTTTCAAGTCATTGTTGAAAATTATATTAAACGCACCTATAGCGTATAATGTAGATCGGATTTTAGAGACTGTAAAAATATAGACTTTGTAGGTTGGGGTAAGCTTGCGCGCCCCCAGTAATCAATGGTTTATCTATCCATAGTTGTTGGGGTTCATGCTTCACTCCAACCTACACATAATACTTTCACAGTCTATTTAATCCGCAATGTAAAACTTAAGTTATCTATGTATTATCCTGACCGACTTGCTTTAGCATAAAGCAAGTCGTATTTTACTAAATCATCGAACACAACGGTTTTAAGCTAATGAGTACCTCTGAAAAATCTGTAAGCTCCTCACTACAACATGTAGAACTACAACTCGCTGATAAAAATCCTGCGTTACTCCAGGCTTTTAGGCTCTACCACGAATTGGATCAGGTTGCTTATGATCTGGGACTTATCGGCATGGATGATTCACTCGCTAACAAAACGTCATGGTCCCCTGTTATTACTGTTATTGGCGATCCTTCATCGGGAAGAAATGAGTTTATTAATCGTTATTTAGGCACAGCAATCCCGGTGATTGATTCGCATAGCATCAATGCACAATTCACTGTTCTGGTTCACCGTGAAGGTGAAACACCGATGACTTTACCAGGCACTGCCGTTGATGGCGATCCGCGCTTTCCTTTTTTTCATATCAGTGAACGCCTGGAACAAATCGAAGCAGGTGAAAGCCGTAATATCAACAGTTATTTAGATCTTAAAACAAACAACAGCCAAAACCTGAAAGATAAAACCATTATTCTGGCACCGGGCTTTTCCCCCAACCTGAAACATGAAGGTGCTGCACTATTACGTGATCATGCCATAATGCTTTCCGACCTGGTTTTTGTCTTCTTTGATGCCAGCCAGTCCGACCTGAAAGAATACCACGCTGCACTGATTCCTTTCTTAAAAGCGACAGCTGAAAGTCATAACCCTGGAAAATTTATTTATGTCATTAATCAGCCACCAGAAAATCAGACTCCCGTTGATCTTGCCAGCTGGAAACAACAGTTAACTAACCTAGGCTTACAAACAGGACAGTTTTTTGCCCTAAACCAAAATACCCAGGCAACCGATCAACAAACCATAGAACAAAAATTTGCCAATATTGATGTCGAAAGTGCTTACCGCATTCTGAATACTTTAGAACAGCATATCAATGAATTTGACAGCATCGTTATACGTGAAGTAAAAAAGGCAATTATACTCTGGAAAGATCGCACTCACTTTACTCTTATTATAGTACTCAGTTCTATTGCATTGACACTGGTCGCCGGTGAAATTCAAATGGGGCTTGTTACCGGATTTTTACTAGACCCGTTTGTCGCTTCAATCTTTTTCTTTTTACTGACCGTATTCCTTATCCCTTTCCATCTCTATAGTAGTAAAGTACATGCCAAATTTATTAGTAAAAAACTGGCGGAGCGACAAACCGAGTTAGGTCTGGTGGAAAACCTACCGGCCTTATTTAATAAAGGTATGACATTATGGCGTACCCTCTTCCCTGTTTTAGAACCCGTAGGCTGGAATAAGGATGTACAAGAAACCCTGGCAATGATAAAGACACGTGCGCAAGGTCTGGTTCAATCACTGAATAATAGTTTTAATACCAATATATTGAACCAGGGAAGCAAAGAAAGTACTTTTTTAGATCTATAGACTTGCAAGGGGTCTGTCATATTTAGCGCATTATGGTGGGCAGAAAAGATTGCCCACCCTACGAGTGATAAGCTGTCCCGCGCTCAATTGGTAGCCTATCTCGTAGGAGGGGCTTTAGAGACTGTTAACTTAAGCATCGCGGCTAAAGAGACTGTGAAAGTATTATGTGTAGGTTGGGGTGAAGCATGAACCCCAACAACCAATGCTATGTAAGTCATTGATTGTTGGGGTTCGCAAGCTCACCCCAACCTACGGAATCTATCTTTTTAGGTATATTATTGAATACTTTCACAGTCTCTAAAGCCCCTCCTACAACGGCTAACGCAACAATAAACGCTAAATAGAAAAAAGCATCACTCCTCACGCACCGACACGGCATAACACATAAATTCAGGGGATAACTCGACGAGTCGCTCTAAAACGATGTCTACTTGATCAAATTTCAACACTTGCCCGAGCTTATACTTACCTGGAGCGATAAACAAATGCTGCTCGGCCCCATTGCTTAATAATATCCCCACCATCCAGGTAACAACGCCCGTTTGTTGCAGCAAGGAAACATTCCCTGAAGACAACTCCAGCACAGACTTCTGAATAACACTACTTTGCTCCCGTTCAACATGCCGGATAACGCCCAGAATAGGCTGTAAACTCATATCAAAGCAAATAAACAGCTCCCCTGGAAGCAGCTTGACTTCCATCGTTTCAGAGATGAAAAATAAAGACTGGGATGTCTCCACTAGCTTCATCGCCCCAAACTGGACTTTAATTTCCTCCTGTTCTTCTTGTTTATACCCCCAGATATCGGCTGAATCGACTTTATCCATTTCCGGCTCAAGCGTCTGTTGCTGCTCCTTAACGAGTC
>WTCN01000329.1 GCA_013138555.1 Methyloprofundus sp.
CCATAGGTGGCTACTACACTTTAAAAGGCATCGCTCATCATTATTTAGGCGATTACCAGATCGCGGCAGAAAGCCTTGAAAAAGCACAGCCTTATTTGCGCGGTCTAAGTGATAATATTCTCAACCGTCTCTGGTATGTGTTTCGTTATATTAATGCTTTAAAGCTTACAAAGCATGACGAAGAAGAGGAAAAAAGGCTCTCTGAGTATCTGGAAAATGTTTGCATCTGGGCTAAGTTAGGATCTATTCTAAAACCGTATTTAGGCTTAATGCTTGCCGAGCGTGCTTTTCATAATAATGATTTTAGCGAAGCCAGGCGTTGCTATTTAGATGCCATCGATGCTGCACGTAAAGAAAAGTTTATTTTACTGGAAGGATTATTACAGCAACGCCTAGGCGAGTTATTAATCAGTAAACAACACGAACATGCAGACTATCATTTAGTGAAAGCGGTGCTTAGCTTTAAACATTGTGGTGCAGACGTTAAAGCAAAACAGCTTATGGAAAAATACTCTATCGCAACCGATACAGCTATTACAGATAACAACAATGAAGTTTCTTTAGAGCAATTACTAGATGTTAATTATCTGGTGGAAGCAAGCCGTGAGATCACCCAGCAACTGGACCTGGAACCCTTATTAAGCACCATTATTAAAGCTGTCATGGAGCGCTTAAGTGCTAAAACTGGTTATTTATTAATTGTAGAAGATGAAAACTTAACGGTGCTTGCAAAAGGCATTAAGCAAGATGAGGTAAAAGTACAAATTAAACAGATAGCCTCCTTAGAAACCGATACCTTAAGTATGGCAATCGTTCATTACGTTTACCATACCGGCGAAATGGTGGTACTCGATAATGCCTGTAAAGAGAGTGATTTCATGACGGATAAAACCGTCATTGGGCAACAGCTAAAATCCATTTTGTGCCTGCCTTTGGTCAAACAACAAAAAGTTTTAGGGGTACTGTATCTGGAAAATAATCTTATCGCTTCGGTTTTTGCCCAACAGCATATAGAGCTAACCCGGTTATTAACTGCACAGGCTGCGATTGCACTGGAAAACACCTTACTGATGGAGAAAATGAAACTCCATCATCAACAAATCCAGTGCTTTAATGAACAGCTAGAACAGAGAGTTGAACAGCGTACCGTCGAATTAAACGCAGTCAACGAAGAATTAAAAAATTTCGCTTATATCGTGTCACATGATTTAAAAGCCCCCTTACGCGCTATTAATCAGCTTTCAGCCTGGATAGAAGAAGATTATGCGCAGGCTTTTGATGAGGACGGGCGTGAACAAATGGCACTATTAAGAAGTCGCGCCAAACGCATGCACGATATGATTAATAGTATTTTACAATATTCACGTATCGGTCGCGTCCGTGAAAATAGAGAGGAGGTTGACTTAAACATTATTATTCATGATGTTATCGAAGCACTATCCCCTCCTGAGCATATTACGCTTGAAGTCCAGGCACAATTCCCCATATTATGGGGAGAAAAACTAAGAGTATATCAAGTGATACAAAACTTACTGGATAATGCGATTAAATATAATGACAAACCACAGGGACTCATTCAGCTTAAGTTTGAGGACAAAACAACGCATTGGTGTTTCTGTATTAAAGATAATGGCATCGGTATAGATGCAGCTTATCAAGAAAAAGTATTTCAATTATTTCAGACCCTGGCATCTAAAGATCAACAAAATAGCACGGGAGTAGGGCTAAGCATTATTGAAAAGACAGTGCATAACTGGGGGGGTAAAATCTGGCTGGAATCCACACTGGGTGAAGGCTGCCAATTCTTTTTCACTTTCCCTAAGAGCGAGAGAGCATGCTAATGAATAGTATAAAACCCGTTTTACTGGTCGAAGATGACGCGGTTGATATTATGACCGTAAAACGATGTTTTAAGCGACTTAAAATCCCTAACGAACTATGGGTGGCAGAAAGTGGCGAAGATGCTTTGCAACGATTAAATTCATGCGCTGAAACGCCCCCTTGTATCGTGCTGCTGGATATTAATATGCCCAGAATGAATGGCCTGGAATTTCTTAAGCAATTTAAAAACCTGCCACTGGCTAATAAAATCCCCGTTATTATGCTAACCTCATCTAACGAAGAATCTGATATAGATTATTGTTTTTCACTAGGGGTTGCGGGGTATATTTTAAAGCCGATCGACTATGAAAAATTTGTCGAAACCATTGAGGTTCTTGATGCCTATTGGTCTCTGAGTGAGTTACCCAAATGAAGCGCATAAAATTATTATTAGTTGAAGATGATTTAGCCGATCAAATGAGCTTTAAGCGTTTTGTCAAACGCGAACAACTTCCTTATGATTATACTGTTGCAGGCTCAATTACTCAGGCGCGAAAAATATTAGTCAGCGATATCCATTTTGACCTGATTTTACTGGATCATACTTTAGGTGATGGCACTGCCTTTGATTTATTTGAAAGTATCCCGATCACCTTACCTATTATATTTGTCACCGGTTCAGGTGATGAAGAAATTGCTGTTAAAGCCATTAAACAGGGGGCATCAGACTATTTAACCAAGGATGTAGCAGGTGATTACTTAAAATTATTACCCTTAACCATCGCCAACGTCATTAAGGCAAAAACAATTGAGAAGGAGCTTGAAGCCTACAAACATCAACTGGAAGAAATGGTTGAAGAACGTACTATAGCGCTGAAGCACGAAATCAACGAGCGCATGCAAATAGAAGAGCAGTTGATCGAAGAAAAAGAACGCGCTCAAGTGACTTTAAAATCTATCGGTGATGCCGTTATTACCACCGATACCAATGGCCTGATTGAATTTATTAATCCTGTGGCAGAAAATCTGACAGGCTGGCGTTTTGAAGAGGCACGCGGCCAACATATAGACAATGTTTTTAAAATTGTTTATGAAGAGTCCAGAAAGCAGCTTGCCAGCCCCATTTCCCTCTGCCTTGAAACAAATAAAATTACGGGTCTGAATGAAAAAGTACTGTTGCTTAACAGGAAGGGTGCTGAGTATTGTATACAGGATTCAGCCGCCCCTATCCATGACCAGGATGGCGTAATACAAGGTGTCGTTCTGGTCTTCAGTGATGTTACTCAGGCACGGCGCTTAACAAAAGAGCTCGCCTATCATGCCACCCACGACCCATTAACAGGGCTGGTAAATCGGCGGATTTTTGAACAACGACTCAAGCGTATTCTACAATCAAGGCATAATGTAACTGAGCAGCATATCTTTTGCTATCTGGACCTGGATCAATTTAAAGTGATTAATGATAGCTGTGGACATACTGCCGGAGACGAACTGCTTAAACAAGTCACCTCTATATTGCATACTAAAGTGAGAGCTCGCGACACACTGGCGCGCTTAGGGGGTGATGAATTCGGCATATTAATGGAGCACTGCTCTCTGGAGCGTGGTGAATGTCTTGCCAATATTTTACGTGAAAGTATTGCTGAATACCGATTTCAATGGGATGAAAAAAGTTTTCGCATCGGTGTCAGTATCGGTTTAATGCAAATCAGCGAAGAATTTAACAACCTTAATGATTTACTGGTGACCGCAGATGCCTCCTGTTATGCCGCTAAAAATGAAGGGCGCAATAGAGTTCATGTTTATCACCCCAATGATGTAAACATTAAACTCCGCTCAGGGCAGGTACAATGGGTTGAAAAACTCAATAAAGCACTGGATGAAAATCAATTTCATCTATATAAACAGGAAATCTGTAGCTTTAGCAGTGAAGAGGGGGAGCATTATGAACTTCTGGTGCGACTTGAAAATGAAAAAAAAGGACTAATACCACCTAATGCCTTTATACCCGCTGCGGAACGCTATGGCTTAATGCCTAAAATAGACCAGCTTGTCATTAATAACGCTTTTTCTTTTTTTGCAGACAACTCACAATCACTGGATGCACTGTCACTCTGTACCATCAATTTATCAGGCCATACTCTAAGTTGTGACTGGCTGTTTGAGTTTATCACTAAGGCCAGTCACTACCATGGCTTACCCTCTGGAAAATTTTGTTTTGAGGTCACAGAAACGGCAGCAATTAGTAATTTAAATAGAGTTACCGCATTAATTAAACAACTGAAAGAGAAAGGTTTTCTTTTTGCTCTGGATGACTTTGGCAGTGGCTTATCGTCATTTGCCTATTTAAAAAACCTGCCCGTGGATTTTCTAAAAATTGACGGTATGTTTGTGAAAGATATTTGCCAGGACCCTGTTGATTTTGCAATGGTAAAATCCATCAATGAAATTGGTCATTTAATGGGTAAAAAAACCATCGCCGAATATGTAGAAGATGAGTGCATTTACAATAAACTTGATGAAATCGGGGTTGATTTTGCTCAAGGTTACTGGATTAGTCCGCCTAAGCCTTTGGTTTTTTAATTATTAATCTGCTGTGTTCTGTTCAAATTTCAGTTTTAACCGTTCCCACGCTCCACGCGTGGGAATGCATCTATCGACTCTCCAGCGTCGTATATAACAAAAATAGGACGCTGGAGCGTCTACCGCAGCGTTCCCACGCAGAGCGTCACTGCCATTAAGTTAAGCTTCAAAAGTAGGATGGGCAAAGGAGGTACGACGTGCCCATCCTACATTGTAAAATAGGCTTAACTTAATGGCACAGTGACGCAGAGCCTGAGGAACGATCAAATTCACTCTACATCCCATAAAAAAAGGGGAGCGATAAAATCGCTCCCCCTTATTAATGCCTGATCATTAAAACTCAGGCGGTTTAAAAAATAAACCTGTTATGCATTATTTGTCAGCAATGACAAAATAACCAGGTTCCGTTGTTTTAATGATGACAAAACCTTCACTATCTTCATTTGCAGGTATGATCATTAATATATCAGAAGAAGGTATCGCTTCGATGCTTGTCAACTCCCAGTTAGCCATAACAACATTAACCTCACCAGGGTAAGTTTTATTGCCTTTATAAGCCACCTTAAGGAACATCGACGCACCATTAAAGCTAGTCACATGCTTCTTAGCTGAATCACGTACATCAAAGAAGAATACATCAGAACGTAACTTTCCGTAACCACGTGCATCCAGTACACCTTGAGCAGCACTTTCAGCACCTTCAAGAAGACCTAAAGCACCACGATAGGTTGGGAACAGGATGTTATTAACAGTATTACCGTCAATAGCAGCCGCCATACTTCTTAAAGAAAAATTACCTTTATTGACCTGAAAGAAGAAAGCATCAGCACTAGGTAGTTCTGGAGACATTAATGCCCCTAGCTGTGGTCCAGCAGCAGCTAAAAGATCTGCGTTGCTGATTTTTCTAAATTCACCGATGACTTCACTTGCACTAGAGTTTTTCAAACGACTCATAAATGGGTCAATTTTAGTGTCATATAAAATATCATCAACATTTTCTGTAATATCACCATTAGGCTGAATTTTCATATACGGCATATCCAGAATATAATGACCCTCAGCGACCAAGCGAGCATCAGGAATAGTCCTGAGTACTTTTGAATTCGCTTTACCCATAATACCTAAAGGTGAAACCAATGCACTAAACGCACCACTTTGCTTACGCTCATGACACTCTTCACACTG
>WTCN01000255.1 GCA_013138555.1 Methyloprofundus sp.
CCTAAATTCGCAGTAATTGACAGCATCTGTGTGGCATCAATCAATTTCCATGCCTGCTCTTTTCCGCCTTTTAATTCAAAGCTAACGACCGCACCAAAATGACTTTGCTGCTGCTTAGCCAGTTCATGCTGTGCATGTGACTCTAAACCGGGGTAATGCACTTTTTCAACTGCGGGCTGCGCTTCCAGCCATTTGGCTAATTCAAACGCACCATCACAATGCGCTTTCATTCTAACGGCTAATGTTTCCAGCCCTGATAGAAACACCCAGGCATTAAAGGCACTCATCGTTGCGCCGCCAGTACGTAAATAGGGATAGATTGATTTCTCAATAATCTCTTCATTGGCAATAACAGCACCACCCACACAACGCCCCTGCCCGTCTATATATTTAGTGGCTGAATGCACAACTATATCAGCACCTAGCGTTAAGGGTTTTTGCATAATCGGGGTGCAAAAAACATTATCGACGACTAATAGGCAATCTTTTTTGTGGGCAATATCTGCTAAAGCACGAATATCGACTAATTCCATTAGGGGGTTTGAGGGTGTTTCAACAAAGAGGAATTGTGTATTCGGCTGTATTGCCGCTTCCCATGCCTCCAGATTGGATAATTCAACAAACGTAGTCTCAACCCCGAATTTGGCAAAATAATTCTGGAAAGTAAGCACTGTATTTCCAAACACACTACGTGAACAGACGACATGATCCCCTGCTTTAAGCAAGCTCATGCCTACCGCCATAATCGCTGCCATACCGGAAGCAAAGGCAAGACAACGCTCACCTTGCTCCATTAAAGCCAGGCGTTGCTGAAAAGTATCCACCGTTGGATTGGTAAAACGTGAGTATATATTTCCTGGCTGCTGTCCGGTAAAGCGTAATGCGGCTTCTTCAGCACTCTTAAAGACATAGCTCGAAGTCATATAGATAGGCATACTATGCTCACCTTCATGGGTACGTGAATGTCCTGCTCTAATCGCTTGAGTTTCTACTGAATAATCGTTCCAATCAAAATATGTCATATATTTATTTTTCTTAATACCTTAAACTTTGTGAAGTACACACAATACACTTAGATAAGTCAATTCTGCCCTATGATTATCGAAGTGTATGCACATATTCTTATCATTATTGTTTAATTTTAACAAAGTATTGTCCTTAGCTTTAATATTAATAGCAAGCCATGAACTCAAATCTAAATCTTTATCTTGCCGCTGAAAACCTTGGCAGTTTCTTAAATGCTCGTCATGCCCAGCTAGTAACAGCCGAATCCTGTACCGGGGGGTGGCTGGCTCAGTGTATTACCGATATAGCGGGGAGCTCTGCCTGGTTTGATCGGGGCTTTATTACTTATAGTAATGCTTCTAAAGTCGAGATGCTGAATGTTCAAAACAATGCTATCGAAGAATTTGGCGCAGTAAGTTCAGAAGTGGCAACGCAAATGTTGCAAGGTGCATTGCAAAATAGCCTGGCTGACTATGCGCTTGCGATTACTGGCGTTGCTGGGCCTACTGGCGGCACAGCACAAAAACCAGTAGGCACTGTGTATATTGGCTGGCAAAAACGAGCTGAATCTGCAATTGTGACATTAGAGCACTTCAGCGGTAATAGACAAGAAATCCGGCGGCAGGCGGTTTACAAGGCGCTAAACTTAATCCCTACTGAATAACTATGAAATAGGTCATCATAATCGTATAATGCGACTCATAAAATACTTTCTCACATCATTATTAATAACTTAACAGAGAAACATGATTGACTTAATTTTTGACATATTGCCGCAAATCCACGGCGGTGGTAATCATCAGGGTATGGGGGCGGTAAAAGGCCTGGAAGCCTTTTTAACCTTTATAGAATCACTCACAACAAAAAGCCCGGCAGAAATTTTTGCCGCTTTTATGCCAGGTATTTCAGCGCTGGATAATATTCACCCTTTAGTGGTTCACTTTCCTATCGCCTTGCTGATAATTTTTTTCTTTGCTGATACTATCGGCGGTTTATTAAGCAAGCCTGCATGGCGTACCTTTGCCACACCATTACTCTATTTAGGTACACTCGCTGCCATGCTAAGCGTTGCCGCTGGATTTCAGGCGGCGTATTCAGCTCCCCATAATGATGTAACTCATGCGATTATGCTGCGTCATCAGGCTTTTGGTATCACCGTAACAGTATTGGCGTTGATTTTATCATTACGCCGTTATTTTGCTGCGGATGATTTTATAACATCAAAAACCTACGGTCATTTTACTTTATCAGCGCTTTTAGTCCTATTATTAAGCTTAGGTGCTGATTTAGGAGGCTTGATGGTTTATCAGCACGGTGTTGCCGTTGCTCCGGTTATGCAAAAACATGCCTCTGCCATTCAGGAACAGGAACAACATCAGCATACACATAGTCATAACCCAGCGGCATCCTCTGCTCATAGTCATGATTCAACCCCGCAGGTTTATAGCTATGACGTGGCAACTCCGGCTGAGGACCACCAGCATGAAAGTACGCCGCATACACATGACCACGGAGGTCATGAGCATACACATTAAGATAGCCAGCAATGTCGTATAAATGACGGACTAAAATTCGCTCTAGCGATACAACAAAACCATTGGCATTGAAAAGAAAACCATATAAGCCATTTCTTCTCTTCAAGAGACTGTTTCAATATGGTATTCTAGTCGGCTTTATTAGCAATTCTTGTACTTGAAATGATACGAACTCGCGTCAAAATATGTGGATTTACCTCTGCAGAGCAAGCTGTTTTTGCTGCCCATGCGGGGGCTGATGCGATAGGGCTGGTTTTTTACCCGCCTAGTCCTCGTCATGTTTCGCTCAGCAAAGCACAGGAAATTGTAGCCGCATTGCCTGCCTTTACTACCGTTGTTGCACTTTTTGTTGATGCAACTGAAGAGCAGGTTAAAAATGTAATAGAACAAGTCCCTATTGATTTATTACAATTTCACGGTGATGAAACCGCTGATAAGTGCAGACACTATGCTAAACCCTATATAAAAGCCATAAGAATGCAGCCAGAGACAGACATTACGGCTTTAACAACTGAATATAATGATGCGGCAGGTTTATTACTGGATGCCTATCATGCGAATACGAAAGGCGGGACAGGCGAGCAATTTGACTGGGATTTAATTCCAGACCAGTGTGCTTTACCCATTATTCTTGCGGGTGGGCTGGGAGCACACAATGCTGGCGAGGCAATAAGCCGCGTAAAACCTTATGCTTTAGATGTCAGTAGTGGCGTGGAAATAGCAAAAGGTATAAAAGATAATAATAAAATAGCAGAATTTTTAACTGAGGTTTACCAAAGTGACAGACACAACTAATTCATACAACATG
>WTCN01000010.1 GCA_013138555.1 Methyloprofundus sp.
TGGCAGAATTGGCCATGATACGGATGCTGATTTTTGTAAGTATTGCGGTGGGGCTTTGGAAGAGATTGATTCATAAGGCATTCAGCTTTACATTTAAGCCTTATCCCACTGAGATATTGATTTCAGACAATTAGCTTCGTCAACCGTAGGATGGGCAAAGGGCTTTTTCGTGCCCATCATTTCAAGTGTGATGGGCACGCTATCGCTTTGCCCATCCTACAGAAATAGACTTGCCTTTAAACACAGTTGCTTCATGCTAATAAACACAAATGATAAGCTGTGGATAAAAAATTAATGCCAGCCGCCATATTGCTTAGTCGGATCACCACGAAACCCGGTAGAGGTTTTATTCGCATCAGGCACACCCACAGTACTGTCGGCAGCCATCACCATATTGGCATATGTGTAACCGCCTAGTTCTTTAGCACGATTGGCAATCTTGGTGGTTAACGGGCTAATATCATAACTAGAGACTGCCGATGAAATAACCACCGCTCTTAGTTTCTCTGAGCTGCCTTTTGGCTTAACTGTTAGAACAATCGGCAACGTTGTCCCCGCAGGAATTTCAACACGATACTTTTTGCTATGATCTAAACGCATACTAGCAACCACTCGACCAGTACTATCAGCAACTTTAAGCTCACCTTCCAGTACCGGCCCTTTTTCATTCAGCACCGCACCTTTGAGTACTTTTATCTGTTTATAGCTTTGTACTGGCACTTTAATTGTGGGTGATTTTTTCTTTTGATCATCACAACCAACTAAAAATATACTCGCAATACTTAATGTGAGTAAGGCTTTTATCATTTTGTTTTTATTATAGATAGGCATTACCATGCTCCTCTTTTTTAGTAATCTAAACTCGACTTGGCGGTAGAATGCAGATTTTATATTAAAGATACATTATATCGCAATATGCTTATTCTAATACAAACTTAACACGGGACATCCAGTAATTTTCTTACTGATGTAAGACAGCCTACTCCCCTAATATTTGTCCCACCTTAAAATAATAACCGTATTTTTTATAAAACCTCTAACTTAGCATAAGACAGCATTAACCATTTCATGCCTGCTGCCGCAAAATTTACCTGCACTCTTTCCTGAGAACCTTCACCATCAACCTGCAACACCACACCTTCACCAAATTTTTCATGCCTAACCCGCTGTCCCAATCGATAACGTCCGCTCGTACCGATTGCTGCACGTTTAGCTGCTTTTTTAGGACGAACAAGCTTACTAACACTGGCACGTAAACGAATTTCTTGTAATTGTTCAGCAGGAATTTCCTTTAAAAAGCGTGAAGGCCGTGGATGGTTTTCTTTACCATACAAACGCCTTGATTCGGCATAGCTTATATACAATAATTTCATCGCCCGAGTCATGCCAACATAACATAAACGCCGCTCTTCTTCCAGACGCGCAATATCATCCACAGACTGCTGAGAAGGAAATAAGCCTTCTTCCAGACCCACCATAAAAACCAAGGGAAATTCCAGACCTTTTGCAGAATGTAAGGTCATTAATTGCACGCAATCTTCAAAGTCATCTGCTTGCGCATCACCAGACTCTAAGGCGGCATGCGCTAAGAATAAATCCAATTCACTCTGGTTTTCTTCATTTTCCTCCTCATAGTCAAATTGCCGTGCTGCATTGACTAATTCCTCCAGATTTTCTACTCGCGCTTCGCCCTTGTCGCCCTTTTCTTTTTTATGAAATTCAATTAAACCACTTTTTTCAATGGCATTTTTAACTTGCTCATAAAGTTCAAGATCTTTCGCTTGTTCAGCTAAACCATTAATGAGCTGAACAAAGCCCTTCAGGGCATTTTCAGCACGCGGCGTAAAATGCCCCGCTTTCATTAATTCAATCATAGCCTGCCATAAAGTGATCTGTTTCTCTTTAGCCAGCCTGCGTATATCATCCAGTGTTTTTGCGCCAACACCACGTGTCGGGGTATTAATAATACGCTCAAAAGCGGCATCATTGCCTTTATGCGCCATTAAAAACAAATAGGCTAATGCATTCTTAATTTCCATCCGGTCAAAGAAGCGCAAACCACCATAAACACGATAAGGTGTCCCTGTCGCCATTAGTCTCTCTTCAAACTGCCGGGACTGCGCATTAGAACGATATAAAATAGCCACATCGGAACGCAATCGACCTTCAGCCACCCATTTTCTAATACGTTCTACTACAAAATACGCTTCATCCTGCTCATTAAACGCAGAGTACAAAGAAATTAAATCGCCATCACTATCATCCGTTCTAAGCTCTTTACCCATACGTCCTTCATTACAAGCAATCAAGGCATTGGAGGCTTTAAGAATATTCCCCGTAGAACGATAATTTTGCTCTAAACGTATCATCAGATGATTCGGGTAATGTTTTTGAAAATTGAACATATTTTCAATTTTTGCCCCACGCCAGCCGTAGATAGACTGATCATCATCACCCACAACAAATAGATTATCCTGCCCTTCGGTTAAGAGTCGTAGCCAGGCATATTGAATGGTATTGGTATCCTGAAATTCATCGACATGCACATGCTTAAAGCGTGAGCGATAGAATGCTAATAAGTCGGCATTATCAGCTAAGGTTTCATAGGCTTTTAACAGTAGCTCAGCAAAATCCACCAAGCCTGAACGCGCACATAGCTCCTCGTAGCCGCGATAGATTTGCAGCATGGTTTGTTGATAAATATCATCACTTTCTTCGTGTATATCTTTCGCCCGAAGACCTTCATCTTTCTGGGCATTGATAAACCAGACAACTTGCTTGGGAGGCCATTTCTTATCATCAATATTCAGGACTTTCATCAAGCGCTTAATCAAGCGCAATTGATCGTCCGAATCAATCACCTGAAATGTATCCGGTAATTTTGCTTCCTTGCTATGTTGCCTTAAGAGTCGATGTGCTAAACCATGAAAAGTGCCTATCCACATAGAACGGGCAGAGATCTGCAGCAAGTCTTCTACACGACCGCGCATTTCTTTTGCGGCTTTATTGGTAAAGGTAACTGCCAGTATATTATGCGGTGAAATATGCTCTATCTTGATCAACCAGGCGATACGATGCACTAATACACGCGTTTTACCACTACCCGCCCCCGCCAGTATCAGCATTGATCTAGCTGGCGCAGAAACAGCCTGACGCTGTGCATCGTTTAAAGACTCAATAATTGCCGTTACATCCATTACTTAACCTATTTTGATGGTCATTATTCACCCTCTGCAGCCTATAAAACATTCATAGGGCCGAAGCCACGCCCTACTCCTTTCTGTTAAGGAGAGTCTTTAAATAATCATTCTTGCTGTGGTGAAAAACAAAACCCATCATTATACCCGATTAGGAAAATGACTTTAAATACAGGCTTAGCTTTTACAACTTTTTTTCACCCTACGCTTGCACATTTTTATTAGCCCTGTATATTTGAAACGGGTAAACACTGAATTTTCAGTCTTCTCAATACAATTAGAATAAGAATAGGTAAAACCATGAGCTTTGATTTTAAACGCATGCTTAAATTTGAAATTAACGTTGGCACAAAAGAGAAAAAGATACGCCTTTATGCAGGCTGTGCCGCATTATTTGTCTCACTATTTTTAGCTTCCATTCCTTTACTACTTATTGGCCTGATATTGGTAGCAACCGGCTATACAGCCTGGTGCCCAGTTTATTCTGGCCTGGAAAAATCAACGGTAGAATAGTACTTTACCGGGTTAGGTTTTTCTGCTTTACAAGAAAACCTAACCCGACCTACCTATATTAAATAAATAATCAGGAAAATGATTAATCCGCTACCTTTCGATAAGACGAATTAAAATAAAGCAGTGGCTCTCCTGACTGACACTGTGTACTTTGAATTTCCCCAATCACGACCCAGTGCGTTCCCGCACGAACCTGCTGTACTACGCTACATTCCAGGCTTACAAGTGCCTCATCAAAGAGCGGCAAACCTAACTCTCCTTTATGCCATGTCACATTGGCAAAACGCTCCTGCATGCTACTGCCCCCCGCAAACTGATTAGACACCTGTTCCTGAGCGGCTGTTAAAATATTAACCGCAAACTTTTTGTCTTCCAGAATAGCGGCACCTGTTTCGGCTGAATCATTAATGCACACTAGAATTTGTGGCGGATCCATTGAAACACTCGCAAAAGAAGTTGCTGTCATCCCTAGCTCTCCGTCCGGGGAATTGGCGGTAATAACGGATACACCACTTGCCCAGAGTTTTAATGAATTTTTAAATTCCTGATTATCAATAGCCATCACTCACCTCGGTTATTTAATTGTTTTGCTGCAAAAATTACATCACTCTACTTTAATTATTCAAGCCCAACTGTTGAATAATGAGTCTTAGTTTAATCACAAGACAGAGTTAAGGTATAATCTTATCAAAGATTGAAGAGACTTAAGTAGCTAAGCTTAATTTATTTTTAATATTGTCAGTTTAGATATAACTTCTATTGAGTGGGGTCTTTAGCCTCATCTACTTCCAAAGACTAGAACAATTATACTCAGCTATTTATCTCAAAACACACTCTATTTTAACCTATCCACAATTCAATTTAGGAGACAATGATGCCCATAAAAAAAATGGCTGATTTAGATTTAAAAAGCAAACGCATTTTAATTCGCCAAGACCTTAACGTTCCCGTTAAAGATGGGCAAATCACCAGTGATATTCGTATCCGTGCCAGCCTGCCTGCTATTGAGCTTGCTTTAAAGTCTGGTGCAGCGGTTATGTTAATGTCACACCTAGGCCGCCCGACTGAAGGTGAGTTTGATGCTGCCGCCTCATTACAACCTATCGCGACACGTTTATCTGAACTATTGGGAAAGCCTGTACGCCTGGCACAAGACTGGATTGATGGAATAGAGATTAACCCAGGTGAAGTGGTTCTATGCGAAAACGTGCGTTTTAATGTCGGCGAGAAAAACAACAGCCCTGAGTTAGGCAAAAAAATGGCGGCCTTATGCGATATTTTTGTGATGGATGCCTTTGGTACTGCTCATAGAGCGCAGGCATCTACTCATAGCGTTATTGAGCATGCAGCAATCGCCTGTGCCGGTCCCTTATTATCAGCAGAACTAGACGCTTTAGGAAAATCACTCAATAACCCTGAGAGCCCTGTTGTTGCCATCGTCGGTGGATCTAAAGTTTCCACTAAACTCACTGTGTTAAAAACCCTGTCAGAAAAAGTTGACCAGCTGATCGTTGGTGGCGGTATTGCTAATACCTTTATTGCAGCAGCGGGCTATTCAGTCGGTAAGTCACTTTACGAAGCAGATTTAATTGATGACGCAAAAGCGCTGATTAAAGCAGCAAAAGAAAATAATTCAGATATTCCTGTCCCTGTCGATGTGGTTTGTGCAAAAGAGTTTTCTGAGTCAGCAGTAGCAACAGTTAAAAAAGTCAGTGATATTGCAGAGGATGATATGGTCCTGGATATAGGCCCTGAAACAGCGAAGCAATATGCAGCAATATTGGCCTCGGCCAAAACTATCGTCTGGAATGGCCCAGTCGGTGTTTTTGAAATTGATCAATTTGCCGAAGGCACCAAAACATTAGCTCATGCAATTGCTGAGAGTGCTGCTTTTTCTATTGCAGGTGGCGGCGATACTTTGGCGGCTATTGATAAATATGCAATTAAAGATAAAATATCTTATACATCAACAGGGGGCGGTGCCTTTTTAGAATTTCTTGAAGGCAAAGAGCTTCCTGCGATAGTAGCACTTGAAGCAAAAGATTAAGCGTTATACCAGAGTGTAGGCTACCCACTTAAGACGGAACAGATTCTCTTGTAAAAAGTAGGGTGGGCAACGCTTTTTTGCCCACCATCAGCGCATAAGGTGGGCAAAAAAGCGTTGCCCACCCTACGCAACTTTATGAATTTTATTAAATCGAAGTTCCTAAGAGCCATAAACTCTCTTATAATAGTCCACATAATTATTTTTAATTTCAATAAGTAGTTGACTAAAATTGTATTAGAATGATTATATCTACTCACTTAAAATCCATTACAAAGGTTTAAAAATGGCACGAGTTACCATCGATGATTGTTTAGAAAATGTTGAAAACCGCTTTGAGCTTGTTCTTTTAGCGTCAAAAAGAGCACGCCAGTTAGAAAAAGGAGCTGATGAATTTGTGAGCCGCGACAATGATAAAGATACGGTTCTAGCATTACGTGAAATTGCTGAAGGCTATGTAACACCAGAAAATATTGATGCCTTGCATCAAGTCGGGGATCCTGATGACCCTTCTTTTGCACTGCTAAGCTAGATGATGAGTGCTCAGGTACAGGCAATTAATCCAGATGCACCTGAGCAACTTCTGCTCGACCAGCTTAGCGCTTTACTAAAAAACTATTTAGATAAAGCGCATTTAGAGCTGGTTTTTCAAGCTTATCAATACGGCAAAGAACATCACGCCGGCCAGTTTCGAAAAAGTGGCGAACCTTTTATATGCCACCCTCTTTCAGTTGCTATTATCCTCGCAAAAATGCGTATGGATGTGCATGGCATCTTAGCGGCCATTCTGCATGATGTTATTGAAGATACCGACGTTACAAAAGCAGACATTGAAGAACTATTTGGCAAAAATGTTGCTGAATTAGTCGATGGTGTCACCAAACTTACTCAGTTAAACTGCAAGACTCAAGCTGAAGCACAAGCGGAAAGCGTCCGTAAAATGTGCCTGGCGATGGCGAAAGATCTACGCGTCATCATGGTCAAGCTTGCGGATCGCCTGCATAACATGCAAACACTGGGAGTTATGCGTCCTGAAAAAAAGCGCCGCATCGCCAGAGAAACACTGGATATATACACCCCTCTGGCTAACCGCCTGGGAATGAACAATATCCGTCACCAATTAGAGTCCTTATGCTTTATCGCTATATATCCGATGCGCCACCGTGTCTTGAAAAATGCGGTAAAAAAGGCACGAGGTAATCGCAAAGAAATCATTGCAACGATAAACGACTCGATTAAAACACGCTTGCATCAAGCGAATATCATGTGTGAGGTAGAGGGGCGAGAAAAATTCTTGTATAGCATTTACAAAAAAATGCACGCCA
>WTCN01000055.1 GCA_013138555.1 Methyloprofundus sp.
ATGATAAAACCTAATTGGGATGATTTTCATGCAATTCTTTTGAAAAATAAAATCCCTCAAAACCAGCAATCTTTCTATGTTAAACGTATCGAAACCTTTTTAAGGTTTCTACATAATTCTGATTTAAAAAATCATAGCGGGAGTGATATTAGCAACCCTTCGAATATTAAAGCCGAGAATGTCAGTAATTTTCTTTTGGAAATAGACCGAAAAACTGAGATGAGCAGTTGGCAGTTTCGACAGGTTATTCATGCTTTAAAATTATTTCTGATTTCCCTTTGTCATTTGCCTTGGGCTAAGGACTTTGACTGGAATTATTGGCAAGATGCGGCAATAAAACTCGCTGACAAGCATACGACTGTTGCGGGAATAACTGGGGGCAGGCGCGCATTAAATGTCAGCTATAAAGGTTCTACTAACATAGCTTCTTTTGATGATAAAAAATTTGCGAGACGTGCCAAAATAAAGAAATTACCCCCCCCTACTCAGCAAACACATCATCACTCTCTGTGGCAATAAGTTTAGGAGCCTTAAGTCCAAAATGCTGGTAGGTTTTTCCTGTCACGACTCGCCCTCTTGGAGTGCGCATGATAAACCCTTGCTGAATTAAATAAGGCTCTAAAACATCTTCAATTGTGCCGCGCTCTTCACTAATGGCTGCTGCGAGCGTATCCAGCCCTACTGGCCCACCTTCAAAATTATCAATAATGGTTTGTAACAAGCGTCTATCTAGCTGATCAAAACCACAATGGTCAATCTTTAACATCGCTAAAGCCTGTTGAGAGACACCTTGATTTATAGTGCCATCGCCTTTCACTTCGGCATAATCTCGCACCCGTCTTAATAAGCGATTGGCTATGCGGGGTGTACCTCGCGAACGTTTGGCAATTTCCTCTGCTCCACTGCTATCCATAGGGATACCAAGCACTTTTGCAGAACGGATGACTATTTGCATTAACTCATCAACCGTATAAAACTCCAGCCGCTGTATAATGCCAAACCGATCACGTAAGGGAGAGGTTAACAGCCCTGCTCGCGTGGTTGCGCCTACTAGGGTAAAGGGGGGTAAATCCAGTTTTATGGACCGTGCCGCAGGCCCTTCACCAATCATGATATCGATTTGATAGTCTTCCATCGCAGGATAGAGAATTTCCTCCACCGCTGGGCTTAAGCGATGAATTTCATCAATAAACAAGACATCATGCGCTTCTAAGTTAGTCAATAACGCGGCTAAATCACCGGCTTTATCCAGCACTGGGCCAGAGGTCTGACGCAGGTTAACCTGCATTTCATTAGCGATAATATTTGCTAAGGTTGTCTTGCCTAATCCTGGTGGACCAAAAATCAATACGTGATCCAGCGCCTCTTTACGTGCGACCGATGCCTGAATAAAAACCTCCATTTGATCACGTAAAGCTTGCTGGCCGATATAATCTTTGAGGGTTTTCGGCCTAATGGCACGGTCTTGACGCTCTTCGTCTACCTGACCACTGGCACTTATTATTCTGTCGGTTTCGATCATTGTTTAATTTTTATACGCGGAGTAGGAGGGGGAGTAGAGAGACTGTAAAAGTATTCAATAACCTATCTAAAAAGATAAATTTAGTAGGTTGGGGTGAGCTTACGAACCCCAACAATCAATGGCTTACCTAGCCTCAGTTGTTGGGGTTCATGCTTCACCCCAACCTACATATAGTACTTTCACAACCTCTAGAGTGGACTTCAGCCCACTTTACTTTATCTTGCCTTTCCCTGTAAGGCCAAACGAATAATATCTTCACAGCTTTTATCTTCCTGGGCGATACCTTGTACCATTTTACTGGCATCTTGTGCTTTATAACCCAAAGCACATAAGGCACTGATCGCCTCTTGTCTGGCATTGCTTCTGGGGAGTGATTCCCTACCCTGCTCACCCTGAGTTGTGTCGCTATTCGATGTTTCCAATGTCGGCAACTTATCGCGCATTTCAATAATCAAGCGCTCGGCTGTTTTCTTGCCCACACCCGGTAAGCGGATTAAGGCTGCGGTATCATTATCATGAATACAGCGATGAAACTCATCAGCACTTTGTCCTGATAAAATGGTGAGTGCTAATTTCGGCCCTACGCCATTCACTTTAATCAGCGTACGGAACATAAGCCGGTCTGACTCAGTCGAAAAACCGAACAGGATATGCGCATCGTCGCGTATCACTAAGTGCGTATGTAAATGCACTATTTCACCCATAGACGGGAGGTTATAAAAAGTGGTCATGGGTGCTTCTACTTCGTAACCAACACCTTGCACATCCAGTACCAGTAAAGGCGGGGTTTTTGCCACTAATTTACCACGTAAAAATCCAATCAAGAAGTCACTCCCTGTTTTAAGCGCCGTCGCGTTTGCTGAAAATTCGCATGACATAGGCTAATACCTAAGGCATCACTGGCATCTATTTGTAGTTCGCCCGTGATACCGAGCAGAATTTTAACCATTTGTTGAACTTGTAATTTATCAGCCGAGCCTTTACCCACCACTGCCTGTTTAACCTGACGTGCGGCATATTCAAACACCGGAATATCAAATAATTGTACGGCACAAATTGCCGCGCCACGTGCCTGGCCCAATTTTAAGGCGGAATCTGCATTTTTATGCATAAACACCTGCTCTATTGCCATTTCTTCAGGCTGATACTCTTCAACAATATCACTGATACCGGCAAAAATTTGCTTTAAGCGTTGTGGAAAATCATCACCTTTAATACGTAAACAGCCACTGGCTATATATTTATAGCCAGTCGCTGTCGTTTCTATGACACCAAACCCTGTCAGGCGTGAACCTGGGTCTATCCCTAAAATTCTAGTCACTGACTATACATCGTCTAGTTGCGCCAATACCTCTTCACTAATATCGGCATTGGAGTAGACGCTTTGTACATCATCTAAATCTTCCAGCACGTCCACTAAACGCAATACTTTTTCGGCATCTTTAGCATTTAAATCAATTAAATTATCCGCCTGCATCGTGACTTCACTATGTTCAGGCTCAAAACCTGCACCGACCATCGCTTCTTTAACGGTTAAATAATCGTCAGGACTGGTCATTACATCAATAGAGCCATCCTCATGAGTCACAATATCATCAGCCCCAGACTCTAATGCCGCTTCCATCACAGCCTCTTCATCAGCCTTACTGCTATAACTGATAATACCTTGTTTATTAAACATATACGCAACTGAGCCATCGGTTCCTAGATTACCGCCTGCTTTAGAAAAAGCATGGCGTACTTCGGCAACAGTACGGTTGCGGTTATCGGTTAAACAATCAACCAATACTGCAATTCCCCCCGAACCATAGCCTTCATAACGCACTTCCTCATAGTTCACACCATCCATATTACCGGTTGCTTTTTTTATGGTGTTATCAATGGTATCGCGTTTCATGTTCGCGCCCAGTGCTTTATCAATTGCAGCACGTAAGCTTGGGTTATTAGCAGGATCACCACCTGCTTTTGCGGCGACAAAAATCTCACGAATCAATTTAGTAAATAACTTGCCTCGCTTTGCATCCTGGCCAGCTTTACGGTGTTTAATATTAGCCCACTTACTATGTCCTGCCATTGCTACTCTCTATAACGGTTGTT
>WTCN01000179.1 GCA_013138555.1 Methyloprofundus sp.
CTTACATAAATGTGGTGAAATTTAAGAATTCAGTAAAATCAAGGGTTACAGAGAATTGTATAAAAATAATACAATCATGTAACTCATTGATTTATATTAAACCTAATACTTGTGTGTAAGGAGGTGGGCTAAAGATCCCGCTTCCAAGTACTAAAATAATGATAGACATAACCTGACCGCTCAGAATGCATGGAAATTATTTATCTGAAAGTCTATAGTATATCTTCAAATAGCCAGTACATAGAAATGCGGGCGGGTTTAGAAACTAGGCAAACGGTAATAGAGCGGCTTGTTTTACTTGATGTGAAACAGCATGATTTGAAGAATTTTGATTGTAGAGGCTTTAAATTTTTATCAAAGGTTTGATGTTTTTCAAAGCTTCACTGATAGTCCAATGAGACTTTTGTGCCTATGAGGGTGCTTAGGCAGGTTTAATTCATCCCAAAATACTACAGTAAGAAAACCAAAAAAGTAATTACAATAAAGTCTTCAAAGCTATTCATTATTAATTTTAATCCCATAAAAAGGTGACATGTAGAATGCCAACACTAAGCCACAATGATGCTCCGAATGATATTGATAGCTTATCGCAATCTCAATTTATTAAGGAGATAGCCGAAGTTATTAACAATAGTACGCCTCCTAAGGGAATAGGTATCAATGGCTATTGGGGAACAGGTAAAACGAGTGCCTTGCTACAGTTGCATCGTGAATTGACAGGCATTTTACCTACTGATAATAAAAGACCAAAAAACTTACAAGTGACTACTGTCTGGTTTGAAGCATGGCGTTACCAAAATGAGCCTGTACCTATCATTTCCTTATTGCATGAAATCCGTACCCGAATCAGACTCTGGAACCGTTTTTTAGGAAAATCAAAAAAATTGATGGGTGTCGTTTTACAAGGTGTATTTACTGCATTTGATGAAACGATTAAAGTCGCTAGTGCTGGTTTGTTACAAAATACTATTTCAGGTCTAAATAAAGCTGGAGAGCAGTGGGAGAGAAATCATTATGAAACACCCTTACAAGGTCAGCATATCAGTGACTTATTAGAAGAGGCGATTGAGAAAGCTTTGGGAAGTAATTCTCGTAATAATAGGAAGTTAGTGATTTTTATTGATGATTTAGATCGCTGTACACCTGAAGTGGCACTCAAATTATTAGAAGGAATTAAAATTTATTTAAATCTTAAAAACTGCGTTGTGGTATTTGGTATGGATCAGCGTCAAATTGAACAGGCTTTAGTCAAAGCATTAGATTTAAAAGGCGACAATAATGGACACCAGGCACGTGAATATTTAGAGAAAATATGTCAGGATATTTACCATTTGCCACTACCTGATAAAGATGCCAAAAAGGCATATTTACTAAAGCTATTAGAAGGGCTGAAAATAGGTAATGATGATAATGAGCACAGACAACATCTAGCAACAGTTTTATCAAACTATGACTGTTTACCCGCTAACCCACGTAAAATTAAAGCTCTGGCAAATCGTTTAGCGGTTATGTTACGTGCTAACATCTTAACGGGCGATTTGACATTAATAGAAAGCACAGGAGTCCGTCGTGAGTATGCATTATTAATATCTATGACTATTATTTACACGTTTCATAGACAGTTGAATGAGCAGCTAGAGAAAGACTCAAAATATATCAATACTGTTATTATGTTTGCTCAAGATCCAAGTAAAGTTGATAAAGATTTATTTGAGCCAATGGGAGGAATTAAGCCTTCTTTAGCGGCAGATAAAGCATTACCGACTAACCCTAGTGACAGTAATATTTTTCGCCTGCATCAACTCTTTAGAGATTTAGAGAGTATTACAGAAAGTGAAATTACAATATTTTTAGGCAAATAAAAAATGTACACCATCCCTAAGCCACAAATTGCGCTAACAGAGAAATTTATAGATATAAGTAATAATCGAGTATTACTAAAATATTTTCAAAATGTGCAAATGCAGTTTATGCAGATTAATAACTTTGGTTTAGCACTGGATGATGAGGGTGAAATCGGAGAACAAAGACCTATTTTTTTACGTCAATTATTCGTTCCACCACACTTATCAAGTCGTTATTTAAGTCCTGAGCAAGTTATTGTCAGCGAGCAGAAACAGCAGGAGCCAGATTATCAAAGTATTATTGAATTACTTCAAGAGGAGCATTATGTTTTTATTTTAGGGGATCCAGGTTCAGGAAAAACTACGCTACTTAGTTGGACAATGTTAGCCTTTACTTATAGCGGTGATAATTTAACCAAACAAGCCCTAGGTGAGTTAGTACCCTTTGCCATAGTACTGAGAGATTTACCTCTTAGCTCAGTTGGGTGCTGGGATGATTTATGGCAAATATTTATACAAAGAAACCATGAGAAATTTACCGCTGTGTTTGATAAGGGGGAAGATGTTTTAGAGCAATTGTTAAGCAGTGGGCAAGCTTTGTTGTTATTTGATGGCTTAGATGAAATTACTCATACTGAAACTCGTGAGCACTTAGGCCAGGCAATACTGGAGGGTATGAATCGTTATTCACGCTGTCGGTTTGTTATTAGCTCTCGGGTGGTAGGTTTTAATCAGTTGCAATGGTTTGGGGTTGGTTTGGAGCTAGGCCAAAAAGATAAAATAAAACAAACTAAAATTGATACACAGGTGGGTGAGGTATTAGCAGAATACTATATTGTTCCGTTTAATTATATTCAAGCACAAAAGTTTATCGATAATTGGTATCAATCACATCATACTCAACAGGATGGTCTGCATACTGGACGGGTCACCGAATTATTACACCGTATTCAGCAAAATGATGGATTAGGTAGACTATCTCGTATACCTGTCTTATTAAATATGATCAGCTTTATTCACGCGCGTCGTGGTCGTTTACCTGATGGAAGAGCGGAGCTTTATCAACGTATTTCTGAAACCTATTTAATTTCTTTAGATACCGCGCGTGGCATACAGTTTAAAGGTCGAGAATTACAATTTGATTATATCGATCTGTGCGAATGGTTAAGTAGAATTGCCCAAATTATGCAGGAAAAGCGTACCGAAGAAGAAAATGCCATCTTAATCAGTGTGCAGGAAGTGACTGATATTTTACAAGAGGAACTAGTTACACGTGGCTTATCAGAAGAGGAAGCACAGCTAGAAATTAAGTTTATTTTAGAGTATTTATCTCAACGTAGTGGTTTATTTATTCCACGGGGTAAAGATCAGGATAATCAAGAGCAATATGCTTTTGCGCATTTAAGCTTTTTAGAATATTTTGCAGCACGGGCATTAAAGTTGGATGCTGAATTAGGCTTAGAAGAGCATCAATGGCAAGAATTGCGTGAAAAAACAGCCTTAGAGTGGTGGCAAGAAACCTTTGTGTTATGGTTTGAGCAATTGGATAACCCGCGCTTAGTGGCTAAATATTTATCGAAATTATTTTTACCTATTTCCAAGTTGTCAGAAATATCTGTTGAGAAAGATGTAAAAATACAGTTGTTACTTGCTAATATAGTGATGGATAGTGGGGTACGATTAAATAATCGTGATCGAGAGGAGCACTTAAAAGGACTATGGGGATTTTATTTACAATTGATTAGTAGTTCCAGAGAATTTGAAGCACGTGAGTATGGTGAAGTTTTTTGTACAAAACTTTGGCAAGAACAATTTAATGCTATTAAGGTAGGTGTAGAGCAAGCGAAAAAAATTAATAAATTTCGGCTCATAGGGGAGGCAATTACAGATATAAGTTCACTAGAAGAATTACAGCATTTGGAGAGTTTAGAACTTATTAAAGTTCCAGTTGTCGACTTCTCTTCATTGTCATTGTTAACCCAGTTGAATGCTCTTAATTTAGCTGGAGCTCGAATTAAAGATATTTCTAAATTAGCATCACTAACGAAACTGCAAGGTCTTAGCTTAAATATGACAGAAGTCAGTGATTATTCTCCATTAGCTTTATTGACACAGTTGAAAAATCTTCATTTAAGTAATGCAAAAATTAGTGATATTTCCTCATTAGCTTCATTAACACAGTTGCAAACTCTTGTTCTAAGTAATACATCAATCAGTGATATTTCAGCATTATTTTCACTGGAACAGTTGCAATCTCTTGATTTAAGTAATACACCAATCAGTGACATTTCCCCATTAGCTTCATTAAGACAGCTACTAAGTCTATATTTAAAAAATACATCAATTAATGACATTTCAGAATTAGCTAATGTACCGAAGTTGAATTGGTTGGTATTAGATAATAAATTTAATGATCAAGTAGCATTCCTAGAACAAGCTGGAGTACGGGTATTTTGTTATTAAAGCCAGTTAGCTGAGGTAAAAAGTTGATATTAAACGTATATTACCTCATTGCTCAAAAACAACCTCCCGATGATAAGCCAAAAAATCAACATGAGGCAGAAATTTCTCTGGTAAAAATATAGCTTTCCCTGCATAACTTTGCAAGGCTGAGTAATAGAAACTGTCGCTCTCCTTTGTCACAAATTTTTGCTGAGAAACCCGAACTGTCATATCCTCATTAATAGTAATAAGCCCAATATCAAAAGCCTTGTCATGCAACATAGATAAGGCTAGGCCATTGCTGGGATTTAGCCTGTTAGCAGCATCTTCTCGCCAAGGAATAATATGACTCGCGATTAATAAACTGGGAACAGATAAACCAGTAATACAGCAGCGATAATTATAGGCGCTTAAAACAGCTTTGCGAAAGAAATTTTGACCTACACGTGCTTTGCTTTGAATGACTTTATTACTGCCAGTGTAATCAACTTTCTTATCTATCACTTGCTGAGTATTCAGCTTGAGTTCTGGCGAGTTTTCTTCGTCAATTGAATTAATTGCTTGGCTAGACTCAATAGCAAAATTTCCCCAGTTTTGTTGCATTTCTTGCCACATGGTTTTATCTGCTGCGGAAGCACCTTTTAATCCTTTACGGCCAGTAGAAATTATCGCTGGATCAAGACTGGCAATATTTGATAATTTCATTGCTAGTGCAGAAGGTGTCCTATTGATAAGAGCCGCGTACTTAATAATTTCTGGGTTACGTGAATGTAATTCTCCAAAAGGAATTTGGCAGTAGAGATAAAATGCGACTAATAACTGTTGACGTGTCCAAGCAAGTCTTGCTGTCATTTATTATTCCTATTTCTCTAGTTTCTACGGTTTCCGTGGGAACTTATTTGAAAACGCTCTGTGTTCCGTGACACAGAGCATTACAAATTGTATTTCCAATCAGAATTTGGGAGCGAGAGTTTCTATACTCCCAGTCAATCATAATGATTTGGGGAATTTAAATAAAACCTGAATGCGAGTTACTTAGGCAGTGGCGTGATCCTCATTAAACTGCATCGAATGTAATCTTGCATACGCTGCATTTTTGGCTAATAATTCAGCATGCGTTCCTCGCTCAATAATTTCACCGGCTTCCATCACTAAAATAACATCGGCTTTTTCTATGGTTGATAAGCGGTGAGCAATAACAATCGTGGTTCTATGTTCCATCACATGTTCTAGTGCTTGTTGAATATAACGTTCAGATTGGGTATCTAAAGCTGAGGTTGCTTCATCAAGAATTAACAGGGGAGCATTTTTTAGTAAGGCACGGGCAATCGCCAGGCGTTGTCTTTGTCCGCCTGATAGCTGAATACCATGCTCACCAATTTCAGTTTGCATTCCATTGGCTAAGTTTTGAATAAACTCTGTCGCATAGGCATCATCAGCCGCTTTTAAAACGTCTGCTTCACTCGTGTTACTGAGAATACCGTAGGCAATATTGTTGTATACTGTGTCATTAAATAAGGTAATATTTTGTGTGACCAGGGCTATCTGTTCCCTTAGGGAGTTTAAGGTGTATTGTGTGATTTCTACACCATCGAGTAAAATTCGTCCTTCTGAATAATCATAGAACCGGGGGATCAGGTTGGTTAAGGTGGTTTTTCCACTACCTGAAGTACCAACAATAGCCACTGTTTGACCCGATTGAATGGTTAAATTAATATTTTTAACCGCGAGTTTGTTAGAATTAGCGTAGCTGAAAGATAGGTTTTCAAATTGTAATACGCCTTTTCCTGCTGCTTTTGTTTTACTGATTGTTCCCTGGTCAAGCTCAGGATCTATATCTAGTGCGATAAAAATATCCGTGGCAGCGGCGATTCCTTTCTGGATTTCATTATTTGCCTGAGCGAGTGACTGAATAGGTCGGGGGAGCATAAAAGCAGCTAATAAATAAGCCACAAGATTACCGGTGGTGGTATCGCCCATCATTCTCCGTGCTAAAAAAAGTAATCCAGAGAGTGAAAATGCAACCAGGAGCTGCATAATGGGGTTTTGGATTGCAGTGACAAAGGCAACTTTCTGTGTCTGCTGTCTATTAAATGCACTCCTTTGTTTAAAGCGTTTAATCTCATAATCTGAGCCGCCAAAACATTTTACAACCCGGTTCCCGACGACCAGCTCGGAGGTGATATG
>WTCN01000127.1 GCA_013138555.1 Methyloprofundus sp.
TGCAGTGCTAAGACGCTTTTTAGATACCAACCTGAAAGAAATCCGTATTTTTTCTCGTGATGAAAAAAAACAGGATGACATGCGTAGGCAATACAATCACTCAAAGCTTAAATTTTATCTGGGAGATGTACGCGACTCTAACTCAATTATTGATGCAATGCGCGGTGTCGACTATGTGTTTCATGCCGCCGCCCTTAAGCAAGTCCCTTCATGTGAGTTTTATCCTATGCAGGCGGTGCAGACAAATATTATTGGCACGGAAAATGTTTTAAATTGTGCCATTAACGCCAAAGTAAAAAAAGTTATTGTATTAAGTACTGATAAAGCGGTCTACCCTATCAATGCGATGGGGGTTTCTAAAGCGATGATGGAAAAAGTAACGGTGGCCAAATCACGCAACCTGAATGAAAATGACACCATGATCGCTTGTACGCGCTATGGCAATGTCATGGCTTCTCGTGGTTCGGTTATTCCCTTATTTATCGACCAGCTACGCAACGATAAAGAAATTACCATTACCGACCCCGCCATGACACGCTTTATGATGAGCCTGGATCAGGCGGTGGAACTGGTACTATTTGCTTTTACAAAAGGCTCTAATGGCGATATTTTTGTGCAAAAATCACCTGCCGCAAGCATTGGACTTTTAGCACAGACGCTGACTAAACTTCTGGGTAAACCTGAGCATAAAATCAGCATTATTGGCACACGTCATGGCGAGAAACTTTACGAGGCTCTGTTGACCAAAGAAGAAATGGCAACGGCTATTGATATGGATGAATACTACCGTATTCCCGCAGATACGCGCGACCTTAACTATTCCAAATACTTTGATCAAGGCGAGATTACTGTGACTCAGGCAGACGAATATCATTCACATAATACCCACCAGCTCGGCGAAGAAGAGCTAAAAGCACTCCTTCTTGATCTCGTAGAGATCCAGCAAGACCTTAAAGAATTCGGAGTGATATAGATGCAGGTTTTAGTCACAGGAAGCCGGGGCTTTATTGCCAGAAATCTTTTAGAGTGCCTGAATAGGATGGAGGGTATAAGCATTTCCACTTTTAGCCGGGACGATACTTGCGAGTCACTGAGGCAGAAAGTGCAGCAGTCAGACTTTATCTTTCACCTTGCAGGTGTAAATCGCCCTGATAGTCGCGAGGAATTTTACCAAGGTAACTGTGAACTGACCCAGAGGGTCATTACCGCTGCACGCGAAAGTGGTAAGCGTATTCCTATCTTAATGAGCTCGTCAACTCAGGTGAGTCGCGACAACGACTATGGAAAAAGTAAACGCGAAGCTGAAATAGCACTCGAAAACTATGCTACTGAACAGCAAACTGTCGCTTACATCTATCGACTTCCCAATGTCTTTGGTAAGTGGTCACGCCCACATTACAACACCGTGATTGCGACATGGTGTCATAATATAACGCGAGACCTTCCTATACAGGTCAATGATGAGAGCGCTGAGCTTTCCCTCGTCTATATTGATGATGTGATTCAGCAATTTGTTCGCCATCTGGATGAAAATAGAAAAAGTATGACGCTGTATGCGGATATATCTCCCCTTTATATCAAGACCCTAGGCGAAATCAAAGCACTTCTTTTTGCCTTTAAAAGCAGCCGTAAAGAGCTTTTGCTACCGCGTGTTGGTCGTGGTTTTGAGCGAGCACTGTATGCGACCTATCTTAGTTTTCTTCCGGCAGATCAGTTTTCATACTGTTTAAACGGGCATAAAGATCAGCGTGGTACTTTTTATGAATTTGTAAAGACGCTGGACAGTGGGCAGGTCTCTATCTCCACAACAGCTCCGGGTATTACCCGGGGTAGCCACTATCACAACACCAAAAATGAGAAATTTCTTGTGATCAAGGGTAAGGCAAGTATTAAGCACCGTCAGATTCATGGTAATGAAGTGATTGAATACCTAGTGAGTGACCAGCAGATGGAAGTTGTGGAGATGATCCCGGGGTATACACACGATATTACCAATATCGGTGACAGTGAAATGATCTTGCTACTCTGGGCTAATGAGACGTTTGACAGAGAGGCTCCCGACACCTATTTTCTGCAAGTATAAGACCGTGATAATTAAAGCTCAATACAGGAAGCGACCCAATGCCAAAGCGTAAAAAATTAAAAGTAGTGACGGTTGTAGGAACACGTCCTGAGATCATTCGCCTCTCCTCTGTCATGAAAAAACTTGATGCCTCAGAGGCTATTGAACAAATCATCGTTCATACGGGGCAGAACTATGACTACGAACTCAATGAGATTTTTTTCAAAGATTTTGGCTTGCGCAAACCAGACTATTTTCTGAATGCCGCACTCGGCAGTGCAGCCGAGACCATTGGAAATATTCTTATCAAAGTGGACCCTTTACTTGCAGAACTAAACCCCGATGCCTTTCTGGTGTTAGGGGATACCAATAGTTGCCTTTGTGCCATCCCAGCGAAGAAACGACAAATCCCTATTTTTCATATGGAAGCTGGAAACCGTTGTTTCGACCAGCGAGTTCCTGAAGAAACGAATAGAAAAATCGTAGATCATATCAGTGATATCAATATGACCTACAGTGATATTGCCAGAGAGTATCTACTACGCGAAGGCCTTCCGGCAGATTGTATTATCAAGACAGGTAGCCCCATGTTTGAAGTTATCCAGGGGCAACTCAATGATATTCAAGCGTCAGATATTACACAGCAACTATCCTTAGAAAAAGGGAACTACTTTGTTGTCTCTGCTCATAGAGAAGAAAACATTGCTAATGAGCGCACTTTTAATACCTTGGTAGACACGCTTAATACCGTGGCGGACATGTATAATATCCCCATTATCGTCTCTACACATCCACGTACCCGCAATAAAATTCAAGACCAATCGGTAATATTTAACCCATTAATCAAACTGATGAAACCCATGGGCTTTAATGACTATGTAAAACTACAGATGGATGCGAAAGCGGTACTGAGCGATAGTGGAACGATCAGTGAGGAGTCCTCTATATTAGGGTTTCCAGCACTCAATATCCGTGAAGCGCATGAAAGGCCCGAAGCGATGGAAGAAGCCTCGGTCATGATGGTAGGGCTAGGAAAAGAAAGAGTACTTCAAGGGCTTGCTGTTCTGGAATCACAAAAAAAAGAGGATGAACGTACATTAAGGTGTGTGGCTGATTATTCAATCCCGAATGTTGCAGATAAAGTGTTAAGGATTATTCTTTCCTATACGGATTACATCAACCGCGTCGTATGGAAAAAAACTGCATCATGATTCTGATTGTTAGCTCTATATTCCCACCTGAACCCGTTGTATCGGCAAACCTTTCTTATGATATTGCCAATGCGCTTGCCACAGAAAATGAGGTTGTTGTTATCTCCCCTCCCCCAACCCGACCGTTTGGGCTGACATTTGATAAAAAAGCCTCTTTAGACAACAGCACTTTTAAACATATCGTACTCGATAGCTATACCTGCCCTAAGTCAAAACTGCTAGGCCGGGCAATAGAGAGCCTTAGTTTTGGTCTACATACAAAAAAATATATTGAGAAAAATCATGCCAGGATAGCGCTTATATACGCAAATACCTGGCCATTATTTGCCCAGAAAATTTTAGCTGAAACAGCCTCCCGATACAATATACCCTTGGTACTTCATATACAGGATATTTACCCTGAGTCCATCGCGACAAAAATCCCCTATGCTGGCCCACTCATTAACAAACTACTGCTGCCTGTTGATAAAAAAATTTTAAACAGTACAAAAAAAATCATCACTATTTCCTATAAGATGAGAGATTATCTTATGCAAAGCCGAGAGCTTAAAAAACACCAAATATCCGTGGTTCGTAACTGGCAAAACGATGATATATTTTTTAATTTTAAGCAAAATAATCCCCCACAGAAAAGTAAAATATTTACATTTATGTACCTTGGTAGCATAAGCCCCACTGCGGGGGTCGAACTTCTGGTTTCTGCCTTTGGAAAAGCCGATTTAAAAAACGCCAGACTCATTATTGCTGGAACAGGCTCAGATAAAGAAAAATGCAGGCAACTCGCGAAAAGTTACCCACATAAGGACATACAGTTTTATGAGGTTTCTGGCACAGATGTTCCCGGTATGCAGGCCCGAGCGGATATTCTGCTATTGCCCTTAAAAAAAGGAGTTGCCAAAACCGCATTACCCTCAAAATTGACGGCTTATATGCTCTCGGCAAAGCCTATTATTGCTACAATAGATTTAGATAGCGAAGCTGCTGATATTATCCAGGATAATGCTTGCGGCTATGTGATAGAAGCTGAAAATGAACAGGCGTTAATACGTTGTATGGACGAAGTATCTGGGAAAAGCCACGATAGACTATCAGCGATGGGAGAAAACAGTTTTAATTTTGCCAGACAACAGCTTTCAAGAAAGCATAATTTATTTAAAATTATCAGTATAATAAACACCATTAAAGGCGCATAAATGAATCATAAAAAAAATATTGTGCTTTTTGTCAACGATAGCTATTTTTCATATTTATTATCAAAACAGTTGATTGAGTCTTACCACGAGAACATTTCATGCATCGTTTTTTCAAAAAGCACTAGCTCTTCTTTAGCAAAGATTTTAAATATCTATCGTAAAGTTCCAAAAAATTACTTTTTTTATCGAGTGTTTGTGCAGATTCTCTCTAAAAGTCTTTACAGAAAAAAATCCGTAGAATTTTTAGCAGATCAATATGCTATTGAAAAGTGCACAATAAAAAAGAGCACTGATGATATTTTAATCAATAAACTGGACAACAAGAGCGTTGCTTTTGCTTTTAATTTTGACCTCATTCTTAAAAGGACTATATTAACAAAGTTTCACAGTGGAATTTATAACATACATGCCTCTAAGCTACCAAAAGATAAAGGAATATCCCCTGTTTTATGGGCTTTTGCAAGAGGAGACAAGAATATCTGGTCAACAATATACAAGATGGACGCTGGGATAGATTCTGGGCCGATAGCAAAACAGCTGCAGATTTCCATAGAAAAAAATGACAGCGCATTTTCTCTTTACCGAAGAGTTTGCCTGGAAAGTGGCGTTGCATTAAGCAATCTGGTGAATAAAATTTTAGAGCATAAGATAGTGCTGATGGAACAGCCCAAAGAGGTTCCAGAAAATATTTTTTCCTGGCCTGATAGCCAATTTTCTACTATGCTAAAAACATCAAACCGTAAACTTATAAAAATCAAAGATATTATTGCTCCCTAAACTCATGTGGAAAGTACAGCTATTTAAATTAAATTACGATACCAGAGAACCTCAAGCAGTTAAAGATATTATAGACAGTGGCTGGATTACGATGGGAGATGTCACTAAAAAGTTCGAACATGACTTTTCTGTCATGCTGGGTAATAATATTAAATGTACAGCGGTTTCCAGTGCCACTGCTGCCCTGCATATGTCACTTTTAGCTTTAGACATTAAGCAAGGTGATGAAGTCATTATCCCGGCACAGACATTTGTCGCCGATATCAATGTTGTGCGTATGGTCGGAGCCACACCTATATTGGCTGACTGTGAAAGTTATGACGACTGGAACATTTCTGCAGCAAGCATTCAAAAAGTGATTACGCCAAAGACCAAGGCTGTTATTATCGTCCACTTTGCCGGTTACCCTTGCCAGATGGATGAGATAGTCGCACTTTGTAAAGAAAAAAATATAGCGTTAATAGAAGACTGTGCCCATGCACCAGGCGCAAAATATAAAGGACAAAACTGTGGGACTTTTGGTGACTATGGCTGTTTTAGCTTCTTTACCAATAAGAACCTTTCTGTTGGCGAGGGTGGCATGCTCACAACAAAATCTGACACACTAGATCAACAGGCAAAATACTTTCGCTCCCACGGCATGACTGCCCTCACCCTCGACCGACACACAGGGCGCTCTATAAGCTATGATGTGGTTCAGCCCGGATTAAACTATCGTATTGATGAAATGCGTTCTGCACTGGGGCTAGTACAGCTTGAAAAGCTTGCTGCGGCAAATAGCATGAGGAAAGTTTTAGTTGAGAGATATATTGCAAAGCTTTTGAATATCAAAGGTCTTTCTCTCCCATTCTTACAGCTGAAAGCTATTGAATCTGTCTATCATATATTTCCACTACTTTTGCATCCGGAGATCAATAGAGACACTTTAATTTTTATGCTCAGAGAGGCAGGCATTCAATCGTCCATACATTACCCGGCGTTAAAAAACTTTACCGCTTTTAAAGAGTTTGGACTCAATGCAGCGCCCATTGCAGAAAATATTGCCACTCGTGAACTGACACTTCCTCTATACCCGACCATGACGCTTGAAGAAGTGGACCTGGTCTGCGATACACTGACAAAAATTTTGGAAAAATAGTGATGGATTTTACATTAGAATTAATTGGTAGAGACAGTGAGTTATTTGAAAATGATATTAAAATTCATGATAATGAATTAAGAAAAATTACCCGCTCATCTCGCTTTTTAGTGATCGGGGGAGCGGGTTCCATTGGGCAAGCTGTTGTTAAAGAGATATTTAAGCGTAACCCCAAAAAATTGCATGTGGTCGATATCAGCGAAAACAACATGGTTGAACTGGTCAGAGATATCCGCAGCTCATTAGGTTATATTGAGGGAGAGTTTAAAACCTTTGCATTAGATATTGCCAGTATTGAGTACGATGCATTTATTAACAGCGATGGTGCATATGACTATGTTTTAAACCTGTCAGCACTCAAACATGTACGCAGTGAAAAAGACCCCTTCACACTCATGCGTATGATTGATGTCAACATTAAAAATACCGATAAAACTGCACGTCAAGCACGTGAAAATGGTGTAAAAAAATATTTCTGTGTCTCTACCGACAAAGCAGCAAACCCTGTTAACATGATGGGGGCAAGTAAACGCATTATGGAAATGTTCCTGATGCGCAGAAGCTTAGAAATCCCCATCTCAACAGCACGTTTTGCGAATGTCGCCTTTTCTGATGGAAGTCTATTACATGGCTTTAATCAGCGCATTCAAAAACGTCAGCCCCTCTCGGCCCCGAATGATGTAAAACGTTATTTTGTCACCCCAAAGGAGTCAGGTGAGCTCTGCCTGATGTCTTGCCTGCTGGGTGAAAACAGAGAGATATTTTTCCCCAAGCTAAGTGAAAGGCTGCACCTCATCACTTTCGCTGATATTGCAGTAAAATATTTACAAAATCTTGGCTATGAAGCTTATCTTTGTGAGACCGAAGATGAAGCAAGGGAGTTAGCCAAAACATTACCCGATGAGGGAAAATGGCCATGCTACTTCTTTTCCAGTGACACCACAGGAGAAAAAGATTTTGAAGAGTTTTTTACAGAGAATGAAACGCTGGATACAACACGCTTCGAAAATTTGGGCATTATTAAAAATGAAGCTGTTTTTGATGCAGAAAATCTCGATTACTTTATAAAAAGCATTGATGAGCTTAAAGATAAAAAGAAATGGTCAAAAAAGCAGATAGTAGAACTATTTTTTGAAATGATTCCAGATTTTTCTCATAAAGAAACTAAAAAATACCTAGATGGCAGGATGTAATGATGCAACGTTTTTTTGATATTTTATTTTCAGGCCTGGCCTTAATTGTACTTTTGCCTTTTTTTATTGTTATTGGCATTGCCCTAAAGCTGACGGGCGAAGGTGAAGTTTTATATATTCAACAGCGCGTAGGCAAAGGAGGAGGCATGTTCAAACTCTTAAAATTTGCCACCATGTTAAAAGATAGCCCAAATATGACAATGGGCACAGTCACTGTCAAAAATGACCCTAGAGTTCTTCCGCTTGGGAATTTTCTGAGGAAAACAAAAATCAATGAACTGCCACAACTTATTAATATTTTCCGCGGAGACATGAGTATTATCGGTCCTCGTCCACAAACAAAGCGTTGCTTTCTGGCTTTTCCTGAGGTCTCACAAAATGCCATTAAACAGGTAAAACCCGGCTTATCCGGTATTGGATCAATTGTATTCAGGGCGGAGGAATCGCTTCTTGATAGCCCGGACATTGATCGTTTGAAGTTTTACGATGATGTCATCGCGCCTTATAAGGGCGCGCTAGAACAATGGTATGTCAAACATAACAACCTATATAGCTATTTTATGCTTATTGGCCTTACAATCTGGGTGGTACTTTTTTCGCAGAGCACCCTCTACAAAAAAGTCTTTACCAACCTTCCTGAAGTACCTGAAAGCTTAAAACCTTATCTTTAATTTTACGCCGTTCTCTTCCGGCCAAACATAGCAACTAAACCACTACCGACTAACCATAAAGGAGCAGGAGCAGGTACGCTTAGAACATCTCCACCGCGAACTGCCCATGCATAGTACTCAAACGTTTTTTCAGGAACGCTCTGCGATCCATCAAGAAAAAGGAATGCCCAAGCGCGTGCTATACCATCCTTGTCCCACTCAACACTGGCCCAGTCCACAGAAGACTGAATATTGTCGAATAAAGCAAGGTTAGCGGTATTTGTCCCATCTAAAATACTCTCCCCATTAGTCGCACCCATATTATTATAAAACATATGTCCTAATTCACTATCTGTGCAATTTCCTCCAGAACAGGCTCCTCCACCTAAAAAACCAGGTAAACGCCAGTCATCATAACCTTCATAGCTTAAATCAGCCACCCAGATATTTGCTGCATCCCATCCCATACGCCCATCAAGGTAGATATTATCAGTCGCATTTTCATCTTCAGGAATCGCAGTGGCATGATCAGCCGCATAACCAGACGTAACCACATAATTGGCATCTTGTAACCAAGTAATATCCAATACGTTATCATAAATCATACCACCGCCACGATCGATTAATGCTGCTTCTGCGGTACCAGATATACCTACAGCGATAACTGTAAGCAGGGTGAAGGTTTTTTGTTTTCTTAGTGTCATAACGGCATTCCTGTTAAAAAGTAATGTCCAACATGGCCTGTTCAGCACTTAATAGGCCTCTCAAATAACTAATTTCTACATACCCTGTTAAGCCGTAACTTTTCATTATTAATGGGGTCAATAATATTACACCGCTCGTCATCCCCGCATGCTGTTAGCGGGGACCTACTATTAACACAGAGATTCCTGCTAACGGCATGCAGGAATGACAGATTTTTCATGGCTCAAATGCCAGTGGATAATGGGAAGTTACGTTAAGCCTTAGCAACTCACTAAAGGTTGTAAGGATTTAGAGTGGAAATATAAACAGTCACTCTACACAAAAGTGACATCTAAAGACTAACTCTTAAATTCCCCTAAGGCTCAAGAAAGCAATACACAGCTATCAATATTTACTATAGAGCATTTTTTAAAAAGTCTATTATTCAGCAGTCATTTTTATTAAGGGAAAGTTCATATTATTCAGTGACTTCTACAGTACACCTCAGTAATATTACCTATAAATAATACAGATTACATAATTGAATGTCCAGAACTCTGCAAAATCAAGTGTAAAAAGCTTCGACAGTACGTTTAGTTTTTTCTTAACCAGAAAATATTACGAGGGGACTCTAACGCCTATTATCTCTCGAAACCATTAGCCTCCCCCTGATGCCTAGGTTAATTGGTAATAGGCGTATTTTATACCCCTAATAATTTTAAAGTGACCGCACTTTATGCGCCTCGCTACTCATCTATAAATAGATGCACTCACTCAAGCTACAAAATATCTTTTACTCCATAATAGTGACACTGAGTGTAAAAATAGAATATTTCTTTTTGAGATTAACACATAGGATATACTGAGGCACAAAGCGCATCATATTAAAAGCTACGCTAAAACCTCAACACACCCTATGCTATATCAATAAAAAAGAGGGATAGACATTATTGATCCGGGAACCTATGGGCCTACTTCCAGATACCAAAAATATTAGTAAAATCATCCGTCCACGGCTTCATGCCAAAGTACAGCCCCGGCTTCTGCCAGCGGCCTAAACCCTTTTTATATAAAGGAGCCAGAACCTGTTCATTTTTAGCCAGTACAAACCAGTCAGTTGCGACAACCAACGGTATTTCCTCCTTGGGTTTAAACTCTTGAATCAATGCGGCATAATTCAACTGCTTAGCATGGTCGGCCAGAACCTTTTTCAAATCCAGGTGGCGGTTAGTAATATGAAAAGCCAGCATGCCATTGGTTTTTATTTTACTAAAATAAAGCTGTAGCGCTTCCTGGGTTAATAAATGCGTCGGTACTGAGTCAGAACTGAAGGCATCAATAATTAGCAAATCAAATTTCTGCTCAGGCTCTGCTAGCAAAGATAACCTGGCATCCCCTACAATCATCGCTGCTTTAGGTGTACAACGCTGTAGATAACTAAAGTACTTGGTATCCAGAGCAATATCAACCATCACCGGATCAATCTCATAAAAAGTCCATGCTTGTTGCGGCTTGGCATAACAGGCCAAAGCGCCTGCACCTAAACCAACGACAGCGACCTGCCATTGCTGATTAATAGCATCATATTCATTAAACAGCTGCCCCATCGGACCTGGACGACTGTAATAGGTCAGTGGTTCTTGCTGCAAACCTTTTACTAGCCGCTGTGCACCATGTTTAGTGGTGCCGTGGAATATTTCTTTATATTTTTCGGGTCGCCCCTGCTCATTTAACAACACGCTATCCCGTACTGATAACACCCCAAAAAAAGTACGCTCCTTATAAACGGTATTTGACATAGTGACACGCAACCCGACTATAAAGAAAATAATCACCCCGGTTAGTAAAGCCAGGCTCACTGCCTGCCTGCGAAATGCGTAGCTTAAGCCCGCAAACATAATCAATGCCGTGCCGATATTATCCATATAGCTACCTAAATCAGCGACACTCAAATAAATAGCCCAGCCCAGTACAAAGAGTGACAGCGGGAAAATTGCCTGTATTCCCCAAATGCGCCATTGTTCACCAGTATCTGCTTTCGCTATGGGGCGTAATAATAGCGCAGCAACGATCATCAATGGATATTCATAAATACCCTGAAAAATAAACGGTGCCACAAAAGTATTAAACATTCCTCCCAACATGCCAGCAAATGACATAATCAGGTAATACAGAGTTAAGTAGGCAGTATGTGGTCGGTTTTTTGCCAATTCACCATGACACACCATAACGGCCAGGAAAAAAGCAAGCAGGTGTAAAGTCAAATCCAGCCAATAGGGTAATATCGCTGGGTTAATAAACGAATAGGCGATAAAAGGCACTAAAACAACAGGCTGTAACCAAAGAGATACACGATGTATAGCGGTCGCCCAACGCGAGAACACCAGTACAAAGGATAATAAATATAAAGTCAGTGGAATAATCCACAGCAAAGGCACGGCAGCAATATCGGTGCTAACAAAATTTGTTAGCCCTAAAAGTAAACTAGAGGGAACCAGTGCCAGTGCCAGCCAATGTAATTTAGTCAATATTGATGGCTCACCAGGTAAAGTTTCCTGTTCTACCGAGTCTGGGCTGGTCTGCTGATAATAGTGCATAAAATACCAACCACAGGCAGCAATGCATACCAGTAAAGCAATATAACCACCACTCCATGTCAGTTGCTGCATGCTTAAACCGATATTGGGCTCAATAATAAACGGATAACTTAATAAGGCTAATAAGCTACCTATATTACTGGCGGCATAAAGGTAATAAGGGTCATGACTGGTGTGGTGACCGACATGCGAAAACCATTTCTGAATTAATGGCGAGGTCGTGGAAATAACAAAAAAGGGTAGACCAATCGAAATAAACAAAGTCCAGACCAGCCATAAGGTTGGATTACTATCAGTAGGCGGCACCATGCTCTCTGGTAAAGCAACCGGTAATGCAATCAGGCTGATTAATACTATGCTGGCATGTACCTGAATCTGACGTTTGTGAGCTAATCGGGTTGATAAATAATGTGCGTATAAATAGCCTAAAAACAGTAACATCTGGTAAAACACCATACAGGTATTCCAGACTGCGGGTGAACCGCCCAATAATGGCAGCATAAGCTTACCAAACAAGGGTTGTAAAACAAACATCAGAGAAGCACTGACAAAAAGCGTTCCTGCAAATAATAGAATCAAAGAAAGGCTACGTTCAGACGATGTTGATGTATTGGGCATGGTATAAAATCAGAAATATTGAAAACCGGGTAAGTTGCTGGCTATGATTATTCTAATATTCGCAAGAGGGATTTTAGTCTCACTGTTAAAATAAATAAGCTTAGTACTTATTGAATAATAAGTATTGTAGAGGGTGTAGCTTTAATTTTCAAAATTCCACAAGTATTAAAATGCTAAATAAACAAAAAGTGGGGAGTATGCTTTGACCTACACAATTCACTAGCATTGTAGGCTACAGCATACTCCCTACGATTTCATATCATCTAAAGTCGGATTTTTTTCGCTTATTTAGTATTTACTTACGAAAAAAAGCCTATTTTAAACTCCCCATATGTTCAGTGACGGCTGACAGATCATCATCGGATAACATATTAGCAATACCGCGCATTGGCCCATTTTTTCGTGAACTGTTTTTAAACGCCTGTAGTTGCCTTTGCAAATAAGCGGGCTGTTGCCCTGCAAGCCGTGGTGTTACCCCCAACCCTTTAGCACCCTGCCCATGACAGCCAAAGCACATGGCGACTTTCGACTGGCCTTTTTTTGCTAAAGCACTATCCCCACCCGCACTTTTATTTTTCAGTGAAGCAAAATAAGCGGCTAAATTATTCATTTCCTCATTTGATAAATTAGCAGCCATATTTTGCATCATGCCATTTTCACGCGTACCGGCACGAAAAGCGCGTAATTGATTCACCAAATAGGCAGGCTTCTGCCCTGCCAGGCTTGGAAAATTTGGATTCTGGCTATTCCCCTCAGTTCCATGACACCCAACACATCTCCCAGCCATTGTTTTACCCGCTGCCATATCAGGTGCAGCAAACACAGAAGATGAAAATATCAAAAATAAAATACCACTACTTAATTGTTTAAGCTTATGCATCACTCACCTCATACGAGCTATATATTTTTGCATAATCTTACGCCCAAGCTAAACATTGTTCAAATTTATTCAATGTTATAGCCAATAAACCCCTGACACCCTTCATATTCCCTCAGGAATAGAATAATGAGTCATATCAGAAATAAATACCTAAAATTACCTCTCCCCTCATAATGATATTTGTTATGATTCACTTATAAGCAGAATCTTATACTCATAGGATTGAGCTTGAATGCATAACATTAATCAGCTGACAATAATAAAAAATGAAATTATTACCGTTACTTCAAGCCTTTACTGTTGACCCTGTGCAGTTAAATATAAAAGCAAAAGCTCTTTCTCTGCTTGCCTGTTTTTGCGCTATATTTTTTATCGCAATCATCACTCAAGCAGTCATCGGCACTTCCAATGCCCCCATCATTGTCGCCTCAATGGGGGCCTCTGCAGTTATTTTATTTTTCATTCCCAACAGCCCCTTGGCTCAACCCTGGCCATTCGCTGGAGGGCAATTATGCTCTGCATTTATCGGTATTAGCTGTGCCCTGAACATTAGCGAAACAGCCTCCGCCGCTGCGACTGCTGTAGGCCTGTCTGTGCTGGTCATGTTGTTATTACGCTGTCTACACCCCCCAGCTGCTGCAACAGCACTTGCTCCTGTCATGGCAGGCGATAGCATTACCTCTCTGGGCTATTCATTTATGCTCGTGCCTGTCGGCATTAATCTCGGTTTTATGTTAATACTCACAGTCATTATCAATCGCTGGATTTTAAATCGCAACTACCCCAGCGCATTAGCAATAAAAGAAGTAGAGAAAAACCAGCCTCAGAGTGCAACGGCCGCCAGCCCTAACGCAGCTCATAAAATAGGCATCACTAAACAGGATATTGAACTGGCTTTAAAAAATTCTAATAGCTTTGTCGATATAACAGCGACAGAACTAAGCCATCTATTAAGCAATGCTGAACTGAACACCTTTAAACGTGTACGTGACGATATATGTTGTGCAGATATTATGGTGCGCGATCTCACCAGCGTTGAATATGGCACGGAAGTCGAAGATGCCTGGCAATTAATTCAGGAGAAAAAACTCAAAGTCATACCTGTAGTAGATAATGTTAACCGTGTCATAGGCATTATTACCTGGCATGACTTTTTTAAATATATAAACCTGAATGCCTATGATAGCTTACAGGATCAATTTCGTCGTTTTATTCGCCGCACGGCCAATATTGAGACTAACAAACCCGAGGCTGTAGGACATATCATGACGCAATCCGTTGTTACTTTACCCGAAACAGCCCATATCGTCGAACTGATCCCGTTAATGTCGCTACAAGGACACCGTCAAATCCCCATTATTAATAAAGAACATCGCCTGGTTGGCATAGTCTATCAGGCGAACCTCGTTGCTGCGCTGTATAATCAGGGGCTGGCAAAGGCACTGTAAGAAACGCACTTAACAGCGCACCACTAACACAACCATGCGCAGCTTTAGTCCCGCAAGCATAGGATGTGCTGAGGCACGAAGCGCATCTTGCACCTGTGCTGCGCTTCGTGCCTCAGCACATCCTATATGGATTAATGCAAAAAAATAAACAATTAAGATTTGTTGTATCTTACGTGGGCACTATTTTTTGCGCACATAAAAAACCTGCTGATCATCTTCCCTTATATACTCAATAATTTCATTGCCTGTCTGTTCAGCATAAACACCAAAATCCAGATGTGCAGCTGGATCTGTCGCTGTTACCCGCACCACCTCACCGGACTGCATATCTTTCAAGGCTTTTTTTAGACGCAATAAAGGTAATGGACAATGCAAACCCACGGCATCCACTTCTATATTAAACTCAATCATACTGATTATAAATTTTCTCAAGCATACTTTTAAGGAGCGCATATAATAGCACTACAAATACAATCTGCGCTGCCAATTTAAAAATAGGAAAATCCGGGTAAAAAAATGTAGGTTCGACACCTGCTACCGAATTACCTGAAAATACGAATAATTTCGAACCTACATAGTAAGTTAAAAGCCACAACCTAAGAATAATACCTTTATATCCACATGGAATATTTCCCCCTCTTTATCGATTTAAAAAACCAAAACTGCCTAGTCGTTGGTGCTGGCGAAGTGGCTGCACGAAAAATCGAACTACTTGCCAAAGCAGGTGCCAATATCACCGTGATTGCCCCCGCAATAAGCAATAGTGTCAGGCATTTAACCGCAATCTACCCAGACCTGGAAATTATTGAAAAAGATTTTCTCTGCACTGATATTAAGCGGCAACGCTTGATCATTTCAGCGACCAATCAAGCCGACATCAATGCCCTGGTTGCAAAAACAGCTCAGGAAAACAACATTCCTGTTAATGTTGTCGACAACCCTGAACTCTGTAGCTTTATCGTCCCCGCCATTATTGATCGCTCACCTGTGATTGCCGCTGTCTCCTCTGGCGGCACTTCACCTGTTCTTGCACGCTTATTACGCGCAAAACTGGAAAGCCTTATTCCCCCTGCTTTTGGGCGTATGGCTAAATTGGCAGAAAAATATAGAGCCTTAGTCAAAGAAAACATTAACCCACCGGCACAACGGCGTATTTTTTGGGAAAAAGTTCTACAGGGCTCTATTGCCGAGCTATTCTACTCCGGTAAAGAAATCGAAGCGGAAGCGCGCTTAAAAGCTGCAATACTTAATACTTCCGGTAAAGTGGATAATATCGGTGAAGTCTATTTAGTCGGCGCAGGACCTGGTGATCCGGATTTGCTTACCTTTCGTGCGCTACGCTTAATGCAACAGGCCGATGTGGTCGTTTACGACCGCCTGGTTTCTGCTGAAATTCTTGAGCTGGTACGCCGTGATGCGGAAAAAATTTATGTCGGCAAGCGCCGTAATAATCACAGCCTGGATCAGGAATCGATTAATGAATTACTCGCACGTCTGGCAAAGTCCGGCAAACGTGTTGTACGCTTAAAAGGAGGCGACCCTTTTATTTTTGGGCGCGGTGGCGAAGAGATTGAAACACTGGTACAGGAAAATATTAATTTCCAGGTAGTCCCCGGCATCACCGCCGCTTCAGGTTGTGCTACCTATGCTGGTATTCCACTGACCCACCGAGACCATGCGCAATCCTGCACATTTATTACCGGTCATTTAAAAGACAATACAATTAATCTTAATTGGCAGCAATTGGTTGTTCCAAATCAAACAATTGTTATCTATATGGGGCTGGTAGGACTGGAAATCATCTGCCAGTCAATGATTCAATACGGTGCTTCAGCTGATTTACCTATTGCCCTGATACAACAGGGCACAACACATACACAAAGAGTCATTACCGGAACATTGAGCACTATGCCCGAAAAACTTAAAGGACAAAGCATTCAGCCGCCCACTTTATTTATTATTGGTACAGTTGTTTCATTACACGATAAATTAAAATGGTTTCAGCCAGAAGGTGACATCAGCAGTTGAGCCTGGCAAGTAGTCCGAAAACAAACTATATTACTGAATAATAATGAGATATTATGCTGTATCATTCATCTATTTTGCCCTCACTTTAAATTGCTAAGTACAAAAACTAACGATAATAGTTGAAAAATACCTTCAAATTCTCTATCATTTACAAGTTAAAATTTTTCAAGGCTATGTTGCGCCTGAATTATCTTCATAAGTAAACATAGTTGTTTTATTATTATTATAAGAAGAGGAAGAGATCAAAATGAAAAAATTATTATTAGCTGTTTCTACAGTAGCTCTACTAGGTTTAAGTGCTCAAGCATCTGCTGACAGCGATATTAAAGTAGGTAAAAAAATCTATGATCGTGCATTTGG